>CAMLRH010000093.1 GCA_946482375.1 uncultured Caulobacteraceae bacterium
AGACCATCCGCTGGCGCGCGACGCGGTTCACGCCCGCAAACGCGCCGGCCTCGATCACGACGGTGAAGTGGCTCTCCCCGCCCTCGCGGTGGCCGGCGTGGCCGCGGTGCTTTTCGCTGTCGTCGGCGATCTCCAGCCGGCCCGGCGCGAAAGCGGCCTCGAGCTTCTCGCGAATGGCGTCAGTGACGGCGCCCATGGTGAATCCCTGCGTTGTCAATTCTTGAACCGTAACCCCAAGGCCCTAGACTCAGACGATGAGCGGCGCGTTTCAATACCGGCCCAAGTTCGTGGACATCCGCGTGCGTCCGCCCGTCGAGGGTGAGGAGGCCGCGAAGGAGGACGTCCACGCGCTGAAGCCCGACGAGGTCCAGTGCGACCACGCCGGCTGCCGTCGCCCCGCCACCGCCAGGGCGCCCAAGTCGCGCCACCTGATGAACGAGCACTACAACTTCTGCCAGCCGCACGCGGCCGAGTACAACAAGCAGTGGGACTTCTTCGCCGGCATGAGCGAGGGCGAGATCCGCGCCCATCAGGAATCCCGCGCTACGGGCGATCGCCCGACCTGGAGCTTCAAGGCCTCCAACCGCTCGCGCGAGGCCGCCGCCCAGGCCGCCCGCGACGGCCGCGCCTTCTCCGACCCGTTCGGCATCTTCAGCGCCGCCCGCAAGCGCGCCGAGGCCAACGAACAGGCCGGCCGCCACCTCGGCAAGCTGGAGCGCAATGCGCTGGCCGACCTCGACCTGCAGAACGACGCCCAGCCGACGGCCATCCGCGCCCGCTACACCGAGCTCGTCAAACGCTGCCACCCCGACGCCAACGGCGGCGACCGCTCCGCCGAGCACAAGCTCCAGCGCGTCATCAAGGCCTACAAGACCCTGCAGAAGGCGGGGATGGTCTGACCCTTCCGCCGCTCACCCCGGCGAAAGCCGGGGCCCAGGACTTTCCAGCGGAGTGCTGACTGGACAGACCTGGGTCCCGACTGGAGTTCACGCTCCGGCCGGCTTTCGCCGGACCGGTGGCGTCGGGATGAGCGGGTTGAGAGAGCATTCAAACTGACGTTTGGCATCAACCGCACAACGCGCTAACACCGTACCCGCCATGCCTGATTTCTCCGACGACACCATTGCCGACCCGCTGCTGACGCTCGCGCCTGACAAGATGGTCACGGTGCGCGAGGCGTTCGGCGTCGACAGCGACATGAAGGTGCCGTTCTTTTCGACGCGCGACCCGCACGTGCCGGACCTCGACGAGGCCTACAAGTTCGACCCGCAGACGACGCTGGCGATCTGCGCGGGGCTCGCCTTCGACCGCCGGGTGATGATCCAGGGCTACCACGGCACCGGCAAGTCGACCCACATCGAGCAGGTGGCCGCGCGGCTGAACTGGCCGCTGGTGCGGGTGAACCTCGACAGCCACGTCAGCCGGATCGACCTCGTCGGCAAGGACGCCATCGTGCTGCGCGAGGGCAAGCAGGTCACCGAGTTCCGTGAAGGCATGCTGCCCTGGGCGCTGCAACGGCCGATCGCGCTCGTCTTCGACGAGTACGACGCCGGCCGGCCGGACGTGATGTTCGTCATCCAGCGGGTGCTGGAGGCGGGCGGCAAGCTCACCTTGCTCGACCAGAACCGGGTGATCCGCGCCAACCCCTATTTCCGGCTGTTCTCGACGACCAACACCATCGGCCTCGGCGACACCACCGGCCTCTACCACGGCACCCAGCAGATCAACCAGGGCCAGATGGACCGCTGGTCGATCGTGACCACGCTCAACTACCTCGACCACGACGTCGAGGCGGGCATCGTGCTGGCCAAGGCCCCGAACTACGACACCACCGAGGGCAAGCGCACCATCGCCGCCATGGTCCGCGTGGCCGACATGACCCGCAACGCCTTCATGAACGGCGACATCTCCACCGTCATGAGCCCCCGCACCGTCATCACCTGGGCCCAGAACGCCGAAATCTTCGGCGACGTCGGCCTGGCGTTCCGGATGACCTTCCTGAACAAGTGCGACGAGCTGGAACGCCCCACGGTGGCCGAGTTCTACCAGCGGGCGTTCGGCACGGACCTGCCGGAAAGCGCGGCGCGGGTGAAGGTGGCTTAGGCACGCAGCGGGGCTCCGACTTTGAACGATGTGACAGTTCAGGTCGGGCAAGAGGCAGGCGCGTGGTTCACCGCTTTCACGACGCTGCTAGGCGCTGTCATAGGCGCGTTGGCTGCAGGTCTAGTCAGTTTCCTTCTAACCAAGGCTACCCAGCGCGAAATCGACCGCGCCTCAGGCCATTTACTTTTGGTCAAATTCTCTACGTTGTTTTCCGCCCTCGGATCAATTCATCTTCAGGTGCAGAAGCAACTCCGAGATCACCGACTGGAACATGAAGCCGAAGAAAATCTGTGGCAACGATTGTTGCCAATTACCGGCTTAGAATCCAGACATGTATTTTCCGCCAACGATTTATCCATTCTTTTTAAGATTAAAGAATACGATTTGGCGAACGATCTAGTTACGCTAGACGAACGCAGCTTCTCTCTAGCCAAAGCTATCGAGACGTATATTCACGCAAGAAAGCAATTTGCTCGCGAGTTTGGCGGAGCCATGGAAGGAAGGGTTGGCGAAACTAAGATATCGGATGAGAAGAGAGCCGTTGCTGGCCCTATGATTGTAGAGCTACAGGATCTCGCATCGGCCATTGTCCGTAATAGTCGAGAATTCTTCAACGATGGCCAAGCGCTAATGCCGAAATTGTCAACGGCGCTCAGGGGTCATTTCGGAAAGAAGAATTTTCCGGCGATAGGCATCCACCCAGATATCAACGAGCGGCTTAATGAGGGCGAGCCGCTGAGAATTAACCTTCCCGGATCAACGCCTGTCCAACCCAGCTCACCACGCCCGTAACAATCGCCGCCAGGATCGCGGGCCAGAGGCCGTCGACCTGGAAGCCCGGTAACAGCAGCCCGACCAACCCGATCATCGCGGCGTTCACCACCAGCAGGAACAGGCCGAGCGTGATGAGCGTGATCGGGAGCGTCAGCAGGGTCACCACCGGGCGGACGAAGGCGTTCACCAACCCCAGCAGCAGGCCCGCGACCAGCAGCCAGATCCAGCCGTCGGCTTCGATGCCGGCGATGAGCCAGTCGGCGAGCCACAGGCCCACGGCCGCGATGATGACCTTGGCGATGAAGGCGCCCATTCCCCACTCCCTCTCTCTTATTCCGCTCATCCCGGCGAAAGCCGGGACCCAGGTCTTTCCAGATAACACTGAGTCCGGCTGGACAGTCCTGGGTCCCGGCTTTCGCCGGGATGAGCGGGTGTGTGGCTACCCGACGGCGGTGATCTCGACCTCGTGGCCGGCGACCATGACGACGTCGCCGACCTCCTTGCCCATCACGGCGCGGGCGAGGGGCGAGACGTAGGAGACGCGGCCCTCGGCGGGGTCGGCCTCGTCCTCGCCGACGATGCGGAAGGTCTGCTCGCGGCCGTCATCGCGCACGAAGCTGACCTGACCGCCGAACACCACCTTGCCGGTCGAGCGGTCCGGCTCGGTCAGCTGGGCGGTGGCGCGGCGGCTCGACCAATAGCGCAGGTCGCGCGTGGCCCGCGCCATGGCCGTGCGGTCGGTCTCGACATCGCCGGCGGCCTGGGCGGCGCGATAGGCGGCCTGCGCGGCCTCCAGCTCGGCGTCGAGCTGGGCCAGCCCCTCAGGCGTGACCAGGTTCGGCGCGGCCGAGATCGGCCGGTCGGGCAGGTCCGCAGCCTGGGCCTCGTAGTCCGTTTCCTTGGTGAAGGCGACGCTCATGGCTCATCCCTCCCTCTGGCTTGACCATAAACCTCAACGCCCGTTTGGCCATTCATATCCCGACTGTTCCCGCGAAGGCGGGAACCCAGGCGGGTTCGCGGGTCAGTCAGCTTGGATCCCCGCCTTCGCGGGGACAATCGGTGGGGGGAGAGTCCAGGCCTGGCGAGCCAATTCGATGCGCTCCAGCTTGGCGTTGAAGGCGCCCCAGTCGTCGCCCTCGGCGATGGGCGCCCAGATGGCCTCGACCTCGTCGATCAGCATCTCTTCGGGCTCGGGGGCGGCGAAGTACGGACCGGAGAGCCGTTCGGGCCGGTCTGCCTCATAGGCCTTCAGGCGAGCACGGAAGTCGGCGAAGGGCTCGCTCGCGTAGAGGTCGGCGCGCACGCCCGCCATCGCCCTCGCTTCATCGCCGCAGAACCAGTCGAAGAAGAAGGGCTCCCAGCGCAGCCGCTCGCCGCCGCCGGCCAGCGCCGTGAAGGCGGCGTTGACGAGTTCGATGTCCTCCTCGTCGCCGCGCGGTTTGACGCCCAGCCGCCCCAGCATCGCGGTCTTCAGGGCGTCGCGATAAGCCGGCGAAAACCCGTTCAGCGCCTCGACCAACGGCTCGCTCTCCGTCACCAGCGTCAGGCACGAGGCCAGCTGCTGCAGGTTCCAGAAGGCCGCCTCCGGCTGGCGGCCGAACGAATAGAGCCCGGTCTGGTCGAAGTAGGCAGCCACGAAGTTGGGGTCGTTCCTCGGCAGGAAGCGCCAGGGGCCGTAGTCGAAGCTCTCGCCCGTCAGCACCATGTTGTCGGTGTTCAGCACCCCATGAACGAACCCCGCCGCCATCCAGCGGGCGACGAGATTGGCGGTGCGTCGCACGACCGCGCCTAGCAGCGCCCCCGGCCGGTCGGCGGCATCGGCCAGCTCCGGGAAGTAGTTCTCGATAGCATGATCGACGAGCGCGCGGATGTGCTCCGGCTTTTCGTGGAAGGCGTGCCGCTGGAAGACGCCGAAGCGCAGGTGGCTGTGCGACAGCCGCGTCAGCACGGCCGAGCGCGTGGGGCTGGGCTCATCGTTGCGCTCCAGCGCCTCACCCGTCTCGATCAGGGAAAACGCCCGGCTCGTCGGCACGCCCAGCGCCTCCAGCATCGAGGCCGCCAGCACCTCGCGCACCCCGCCTTTCAGGGTGAGCCGCCCGTCGCCGAAGCGCGAATACGGCGTCTGCCCCGATCCCTTGGTGGCGAGGTCGAGCAGACGGTTCGCGCCTTCCTCCCGTAACTGCGCGAACAGGAACCCCCGCCCATCGCCCAACTCGGGGTTGTAGGTGCGGAACTGATGGCCGTGATAGCGCATGGCCAGCGGGCTCGGCTGGTTGTCCGGCAGCGGCTCGAAGCGCGCGAAATGCGCCAGCCACTCCGCCTCGCTCAGCGCCTCCAGCCCCACCGTCGCCGCCGCCCGCTGGTTGCGGTGGCGCAGGGTCTGCTCGGGAAAGTCCGCCGCCTCAACCGGATCGGCGAACTCCGGCCCCAGCTTCATGAATTGTGGGTCGGGGCGATAGCGGTCGGAGACGGGCATCGCCGCCAGATGACCACCCGCTCCGCCCGGCGCAACCCCGGTTTTGCTTCAGTGTGAATAGCTCGCGTGTTAGCCGAGCGGGGCCATGAGCATGCGAAAGGCCACCCGCGACTTCCTGAGCACCGAGGCGGCGTCCGGCTCGGCGCTGGCCATCGCCGCGCTGGCGGCGGTCCTCCTCGCCAACTCGCCGTGGGCGGACAGCTATTTCGGCTGGGCGCACGCCAAGCACACCCTCCAGGTCGGCGGCTTCGTCGAGACCAAGACGACGCTGAAGTGGATCAAGGAAGGCCTGATGGCCGTCTTCTTCTTCGTCGTCGGTCTGGAGATCAAATACGAAATCCTGCGCGGCGAACTGTCGTCCTGGAAAAAGCTCGGTCTGCCGGTGTTCGCGGCGCTCGGCGGCATGATCGCGCCTGCGCTGGTCTTCCTCGCCTTCAACCTTGGCGAGGGCGGAACCCCGCGCGGCTGGCCGATCCCGACGGCGACGGACATCGCCTTTGCGCTCGCCGCCCTCGCCATCGCCGCGCCCCGGCTGCCTGCGTCGCTGCGCGTCTTCCTGCTGACGCTGGCCATCGCCGACGACCTCGGCGCCGTGGCCCTGATCGCGCTGCTGTTCTCGGCCAAGCTGAACCTGCTGATGATCCTCGGCGCGCTCCTCGCGCTGGCCGCCATGGCCGGCATTGCGCGGCTGAAACAGATGACCCCGCTTCTCTGCGCCATCGGCTTTCTCATCGTCTGGGCCTTCACGCTGAAGAGCGGGGTCAACACCTCGCTTGCGGGGGTGGCGGCCGCCATGACCGTGCCCATCGCCGCCAACCGGCCGGGCGAGGAAGGCATGGTCAAGCACTTCCTCGAAGGCATGCACCCCTACGTCGCCTGGGGGATCCTGCCGCTGTTCGCCTTCGCCGCGGCGGGTTTCTCCTTCGCGGCCATGGAAACCAGCCACCTGCTCGCGCCGCTGCCGCTCGGCATCGCCATGGGACTGCTCATCGGCAAACCCATCGGCGTGATGGCCGCGGCCGCGCTGGCCGTCGCGCTCGGCGTCGGCAGGCGGCCGACCGACGCCACCTGGTTCGAACTTCTCGGCGTCTCCTTCCTCTGCGGCGTCGGCTTCACCATGAGCCTGTTCATCGGCGGGCTGGCCTTCCCGGACGGCGAGGCGACGGCGCAGGTTCAGCTCGGCGTCGTCGGCGGCTCGATCCTGTCGATCCTGGCCGGCGCGGCCCTGCTGCGCACCGCCCAGATGCGCCGCGCCGCGCCGCGCGGTAACGGGTAACCGCACACGGTTCGCCGAACACGGTCTGTCGCTAGATAGCAACATCTGAAACTAAACGGCCGTTTAAGGCCCGCGAGCCGTTGCGGCGCGGGGGTTGGATCCATAGGTCCCGCTTCGGGGGAAAGGCGGCGATCGCCGCCGGAGGTCCAACCGCGTGGGCCATGAATCCACGCCCCAAACTGCAGGAAGATCATGCGTTTTGTGAGTTTGATGCGCTGCTCGGCGTCTATCGCCGTGCTCGGCGCCCTTGCCGTCGCCGGCTCCGCCCACGCCCAGGACGCCGTGCCTGTCGAAGATGAGATCCGCACCGTCGACGAGATCGTCGTCACCGCCCAGAAGCGCGAACAGAGCCTGCAGGACGTGCCGGTCGTCGTCACCGCGCTGTCCCAGCAGCTGATGCAGGACGCGGGCGTGAAGGACATCAAGGACCTTCAGGTCCTGACCCCCGGCCTGACGGTCACCTCGACCTCGAACGAGACGGTCACCACCGCCCGCATCCGCGGCGTCGGCACCGTCGGCGACAACCCCGGCCTCGAGTCCTCGGTCGGCGTCGTGATCGACGGCGTCTACCGCCCGCGCAACGGCGTCTCCTTCGGCGACCTCGGCGAGCTGGAGCGCGTCGAGGTGCTGAAGGGCCCGCAAGGCACCCTGTTCGGCAAGAACACCTCCGCCGGCGTCATCAACATCCTCACCGCCGAGCCGAAGTTCACCTTCGGCGGCACGGGCGAACTGACGGCCGGCAACTTCGGTCAGCTCGGCGCCTCGGCGTCGGTGACCGGCCCCATCGTCGGTGACGTGGTCGCCGGGCGTCTCTACGCCGCCCGCCGCGTCCGCGACGGCTTCATGGACGTGGTCACCGGCCCCGGCCCGCGCACCCGGACCGACGACGTCGACCAGGACTTCTGGACCCTGCGCGGCCAGATCCTCGCCCTGCCGACCGACAAGCTCGAAGTCCGCGTCATCGCCGACTACACCAAGCGCGACGAGTCCTGCTGCCTCGGCACGCAGCTGTTCGTCGGCGACTCGCCGGTTTCCCGCGCCCAGATGATCGAAGCGATCCGCCCGGGCTCGCTCGACCTGACGAACACGCCGTTCGACCGCCGCGCCTACGCCAACCGCGACACCGACCAGCGGATCGAGGACAAGGGTCTGTCGGCCGAGATCAGCTACGACCTCGGCTTCGCCGACCTGACCTCCATCACCGCCTGGCGCGACTGGACGGCCGAGACCGGACAGGACTCCGACTTCACCGCCGCCGACCTCGTCTGGCGTCCGGCCAATGGCGACAACTTCAACCGCTTCGAACAGTGGTCGCAGGAGCTGCGGCTGGCCGGCGACACGGGCCGGGTGAACTGGCTGGTGGGCGCCTTCTTCGCCAAGGAAGACCTCACCTCGCGCGCCATCCTCAACTACGGCGACGACTATTATGACTACCTCGCCGGCGGCGTGCTCCAGGGCGCGCCGAGCCTGATCGGCCTGACCAAAGGCACGGTGCTGCAGCCCGGAAACGGCATCGACGACCGTTACCTCCAGCAGGGCGAGACCCTCGCGCTCTTCACCAACAACAATATCGACCTGACCGACCGGCTCGAGCTGACGCTCGGCCTTCGCTACACGGTCGACCACAAGGAGCTGGCGACCGACTACAACACCACCGGCGCGAGCTGTGACCAGGCCGAAGCCGCCTACCCCGCCCTCGTCGACGCGGTCGGCGCGGCGACCGCCGTTCGTCTTGTCGGCGGCCTGTGCCTCAACGGCCAGAACAACGACTTCGACGACCTCGGGACCTACAGCCAGGTCCGCAAGGAGAAGGAGTGGTCCGGCACGGCGAAGCTGGCCTACCGCTGGACCGACGATCTGATGACCTACGCGTCCTACTCGCGGGGCTACAAGGCCGGCGGCTTCAACCTCGACCGTTCGCAGGCGATCACCTTCCCGGCCGGTCCGCTGCCGTTCTTCGGCGCTGACCGCAACACCGGCTTCGTCGGTGAGTTCGCCGACAGCTACGAAGTCGGCGCCAAGAGCCAGCTGTTCGACAAGACGCTGCAGCTGAACGCGACGGCCTTCCACCAGACCTACACGGACTTCCAGCTGAACACCTTCGTGGGCACGGCCTTCATCGTGGAAACCATCCCCGAGGTGGTGTCCTACGGCGTCGACGCGGACTTCCTCTACTTCCCGCCGATGGTCGACGGTCTGACCCTGCAGGGCGGCGTCACTTACGCCGAGACCCAGTTCTCGGACTTCGAAGCCGACGACCTGACCAACCCGTCGCGGTTCGCCAGCCTGCACCGTCTGCCGGATGCGCGGATGGCGTTTGCGCCGAAGTGGTCCGGTTCGCTGGCCGCCACCTACGAGCGCGACCTCACCGCCGACCTGCAGTTCCGAGGCAACCTCAGCGCCAAGTACACGTCCAGCTACAACACCGGTTCGGACCTCCACCCGGTGAAGATGCAGGACGGCTTTACGCTGCTGAACGGCCGCGTCGGCGTCGGTTCGGCCGACGAGCGCTGGACCGTCGAGCTGTGGGGCCAGAACCTG
>CAMLRH010000094.1 GCA_946482375.1 uncultured Caulobacteraceae bacterium
ATCCCGACGAAAGTCGGGACCCAGTCCTGTCCAGTCAGCACTACGCTGGAAATCCCTGGGTCCCGGCTTTCGCCGGGGTGAGCGGTAGTTAGGCGGATTTCTTCCGAGGAACGGCCTTTTTCGGGGCAGACTTCGTGCCGGGCGCGGGCTTTCGTTCGGCGGTCTTGCGACGTTCGCCGCCGCTTTGGCCGAGGCTCTTACGCAGCGCGTCCATGAGGTCGATGACGTTGGTGTCCTCGGGCTCCTCGACCTTGGCGATGCGGCCCTTGCCCTTCTTCTTCTCCTCGATGAGGTCGCGCAGCGCGTCCTCATAGCGGTCGGTGAACTCGGAGGGATCGAAAGGCCCCGACTGCTGCTCGATGATCTTCTCGGCGATGGCGATCATCTGGGCGTCAGGCTTTCGGTCGGGAATGTCGTCGAAATACTCCTCGGGCTTGCGCACCTCGTCGTGGCTTCGCAGCGTGTAGGCGAGCAGGCCGTTGTCGCGAGGCTCCAGCGCCATGAGGCGCTCGCGCTGGTGCATCACCACACGGCCCAGCGCCACCTTTTCGGTCTTTTCCATCGCCTCGCGGATCACCGTGAAGGCCTCGATGGCGAGCTTGCCGTCGGGTTTGAGAAAATAGGGCGCGTTCCAGTAGAGGCGGTCGATGTCGGCGGCATCGACAAAGCGCTCGATGTCGATGGTCTTGGTGCTTTCCAACCGGACGGAGTCGATCTCCTCCGGCGTGACGATGACGTACTGGCCCTTCTCGTATTCGTAACCCTTCACCAGGTCCGCGCGGTCCACCGGCCCGATCTCGGGGTCGGTGGTGACCATCTTGATCCGGTTGTGGGTGTCCTTGTGCAGCAGGTTGAAACGCACCTCGCCCGCAGCCTGCGTCGCGGTGTAGAGAGCCACGGGACAGGTCACCAGCGACAGTCGCAGGTGCCCTTGCCAGGTAGGACGCGGCGCCATGACTTCCTCCTTCGATACCAGCGCAGAACGCGTCTGCGGGAGCGGCGGTTGCCGTGACTGAGTCGGTGGTGGATGCGCGCGGGCACCGCTGCCCGGTGCCGACGCTCAGGCTTCAGCGTGCGCTGGAGGGGATGAACTCCGGCGATGTGGTGAAGCTGCTGGCCGACGACCCGATGGCGCGGATCGACGTACCCCACTTCGCCGGCGAGGCCGGTCACGAGGTGCTGGAGGCTTCGGAAGCGGCCGGTGGCCTCAGCTTTCGCGTGCGGAAACGATAGGCCGCTCGCCGCGCAGGTCGGGGATCAGCTTGGGCTCGGCCGACTTGATGGCGATCTCGACCTCGGTCGCCAGCGCTCCGCCGAAGAAGACGGCGTTCACGCTCCACGACAGCCAGATCAGGAAGATCACGACCGTCGCCACCGAGCCGTAGGTCGCGCCCAACTCGACGATGTCGTCGACGTAGATCGCGCACAGCCAAGAGGCGAACAGGAACAGCACCGTGGCCGCCGCCCCGCCGACCGCCGAAGCGCGCCAAACGACCGGCTCGCGCGACATGGCGAAGCGATAGATGAGCGTCATGGCCAGCATCAGCCCGGCGCTGGTCCAGGTCCATTCGCTGAACAGCCAGGGAATCCCCGCCAGCGGTTTCAGGTCGAGCGTCTCGGCGACGATGCGAAGGATGACGAAGGCCGACGCCACGGCGCCCGCGAAAACCATGGCCGCGACCAGCACGACCAGCGCCATGAAGTTGAAGGCGAAGAAGCCGCGCTGGTTCTCCTCCTCGTGAATGAAGGAGAGGCCCGCCAGCAGCGCCTTGAAGCCGCGGTGGGCCGCGTAGCCGCCGATGATCAGCGCCAGGCCGCTTTGCGCCGAAACAAAGCCCGTCGGCGAGCGCGCGAGCCTGCTGAGTTCCTCGGTGACGATGCCCTGGGCGGCCACGGGGATGACATCGACCAGGCCGTTCATCTGTTGGGCGACCTGCGCGGGGTCTGTCAGCAAGCTGTAGATGCCGATGGCGATGGCCAGCCCCGGAAACACCGCCAGCATGACGAAAAAGGAGACGCCGCCCGTGTAGAGCATCACGTCCCGCCCCCACATGCGCGACAGCGCCTTGCCGAGAACCTGCAGGCCTTCACGCATCAGATGCAGCGGGTCGAGATCGCGCCGGAGGGATTCGGACATCGGGGGACCGTGCTCTTAGGCCCCAGAAATGGCAACGGCGCGCCGAGCCGAAGCTCAACGCGCCGCCAGGATGACCTTGCCATCTTCCTGGTTGGCGGCCGCCACTTCGAGGGACGGGAGAGCGTGACGACCACCACGCGGGCAATGTGCGCCCCGCCCGCTGAACCGTGGCTGAATGAAAAATGGCCAACGTTCGTCATCGTCGGGCTTGTTCCGACGAGCCATGAACACCTGATCTTTCCGGCTCGCTCACCACGCGTGGGTCCTCGGGACAAGCCCGAGGATGACGCGTTCGGCGTTTAGAGCGCGGCTTGCGCCTTCAGCGCCTCGACTTCGTCGGTCGTGAAGCCCCAGTCGGCCAACGCCGCGTCGTTGTGGGCCCCGATGCCGGGCGGCGGGCCTTGGATCTCGCCAGGCGTGCCCGAGAAGCGCGGCGCTGGCGCGGGCTGCATCACGCCGGCGATCTCGACGAAGGTCTGACGGGCGGCGTTGTGGGCGTGCTTCGGCGCTTCGTCGAGCGTCAGCACTGGGGCGAAGCAGACGTCGGTCGCGTCCATCAGCTCGCACCATTCAGCCTGCGTCTTGGTCGCGATCACCGCGGCCAGCTTTTCGCGCAGGGCCGGCCACTCGTCGCGGCTCATCTGGTTGCCGAACTGGGGATCGGTGATCCCGGTCTTCTCAAGCAAGAGCGCATAGAACTGCGGCTCGATCGACCCGATCGAAATCCACTTACCGTCGGAGCACTGGTAGGTGTCGTAGAAGTGGGCGCCGCCGTCGAGCAGGTTGGTCCGCCGCTCGTCCTTCCACATGCCCATGCCCTTGAAGCCGTAGAACATGGCCATCAGCGAAGCCGCGCCGTCGCTCATGGCGCAGTCGATGACCTGGCCTTTGCCGGTTTCCCGGGCGCTGATCACCCCGGCCAGCAGGCCGAAGGCGAGATAGAGCGCCCCGCCCCCGAAATCGCCTACGAGGTTCAGCGGCGGCACCGGCTTGTCGGTCGTGCCGATGGCGTGCAGCGCGCCGGTAATGGCGATGTAGTTCATGTCGTGGCCCGCCGCCTTGGCGTAGGGCCCCGTCTGGCCCCAGCCGGTCATGCGGCCGTAGACGAGCTTGGGATTGCGCTTCAACGCCACATCGGGCCCCAGGCCCAGCCGTTCCATGACGCCCGGCCGAAAGCCCTCGAACACGGCGTCGGCGGCTTCCATCAGCTTCAGACAGGCCTCGACGGACGCCGGTTGCTTGAGGTCCAGCGCCACCGAACGGCGGCCGCGGCTGGTCACGTCGGCGGGCGACGAGCGGCCCGATCCCTTGCGGTCGATGCGCACCACGTCGGCGCCCAGGTCGCTCAGCAGCATGCCGCAGAAGGGTCCGGGGCCGATCCCGGCGAACTCCAGCACCTTCAGCCCCGACAGCGGTCCCTTGCCCATTCTCAAGCTCCTTAACGGTTAGCCAACCAGCTAACTGTCATGACGTTCGGTCAGGCAAGCATGCCCTGCTATCTTGGCGTGTGCGACTCACGGCTGGAGGCCCCTTGGCGACCGACGCCCGCATCCTGATCGTCACGAAGGACGATTTCCTGAGCGGCCCACTGGCCGAGGGAATGGGCAAGCTCGGCTGGCCGGCCATCTGCGCGCGGGGCGCAACCGCCGCCGTCGCCGCCATCCGCGACCGCCGTATCGAAGGCGCCATCGTCGATCTGGCCGGTGAAGACGCGGTTGATCTTGGCGAGCGGATGAAGGCCGCCTGCGCCCCTCGCCGCCTGCCCGTCGTCGCCGTCGGCGAAACCGCCGGGCCGCTGGCTGGCATCGACCTTCAACTGGCTGCTCCGATCCACCCCGCGCAGGCGGTCCTGCGGATGGAGTCCCTCGTGCGCATGGCCGTGGCCGAGGAGGAGTTCGAGCTTCGCCGCGAGACTTTCGCCGAGCGAGGCCGCGATCTGGAAATGCCGTCCTCGCCTTCCTCGCCGCTGCGCGTGCTGGCCATCGGCGAGCCCGCGCCGCAGTTCCTGGCGCTGTCCAACGCGCTCGGCCGCAACGGCGTCGAGGTTGTGGGCGCGTTCACGGCCTACACCGCCTTCGATTACCTGCATGAGAAGCCGTTCGACGGCGTGGTGCTGTGGGCCGGCGACAACGAGTCCGAGGCCATGTCGATCGCGGCGGGCATGCGCCGTAACACCCGCCTCTACCACGTCCCGACCCTGCTCTATCTCGGCGACGGGGCGAAGGTGACGATGGGCGAGGCCTATCATCGTGGCGTATCCGACATCGCCTCGCCGCAGACGCCCGAGATTGAAACCGCCGGCCGCGTGGTCGAGCTCGCCCGGATGTATCGTCGCCAAAGCTCGATCCGTCAGGCGCTGGAAAAGGCGCGCGGCTCGGGCCTGATGGACGCCGCCACCGGCCTCTTCACCCGAGACCTCTTCGCCGTGCATCTGGCTCGCCTCGCCGAGGCCGCCACCGTGCGCAATCGGCCGCTGTCGGTCTGCGTGCTGCGGGTCACCGACACCCAGGCCATCACCGCGGCGCGCAAGGGCGGCTGGCTAGACCGCGCCATCCCGCAGATCGGCTCGATGATCGGCCGGCTGGTCCGCGCCGAAGACACCGCCGCGCGTCTTGGCCCGGAAGTCTTCGCGCTCGCCCTCCCCTCCACGCCGCTCAGCGGCGCTCGGGCGGCGGCGGGCCGGATCGCGGCGGTGATCGGCTGCACGGCCTTCGACGCCGGCGACGGCAAGGCGCCGTTCGTCGTCGACTTCGATATCGGCGTCGCCGAGCTGGAACCCGGCGAGAGCGCCGGCCGCGCCATCGAGCGGGCCGGATCAAGGGCGTTGCAGCGCCAGGCCGGCTGACGGATGCTGGGGCCATGCCCCGCATCCTCCACATCGACTTCATCGCCGACGTCGTCTGCCCCTGGTGCTACATCGGCTGGCGCAGGCTTGAGCAGGCGCTGGCTATGCGCCCCGACGTGACCGCCGAGATCCTGTGGCGTCCCTACCAGCTCGACCCGTCCATCCCGGAAGAGGGCGTCGATCGCCGCGCCTACATGGAAGCCAAGTTCGGCTCCGACCCGGACCGCCGCAAGGCCATGCTGGAGGCGCTGAACGATGCGGCGTCAGGCGTCGGCCTCGACCTCAAGCTCGCCGACATCCCGGTCAGCCCCAACACCAACGCCGCCCATCGCCTGATCCGCTGGGCGCAGGGTCAGGGCCTGCAGGCGCCGGTGCTTAAAGGCGTCCTCGATGCCTACTTCGTCGAGCTGAAGGACATCGGCGACCCGGTCGTCCTGGCCGACATCGCCGAAAGCGCCGGCATGGAGCGCATGATGGTGCTCAAGCTGCTCTCCGAAGGCGCCGACAAGGACGCCGTCAGCCGCGAGCACATGATGGCCGTGCAGGCGGGCGTCACCGGCGTCCCCTTCATGATCTTCGGCGGTAAGGTTGCCGCCGTCGGCGCGGAAGCCCCCGAGCGCCTTGCGATGGCCATCGACAAGGCGCTGGAGATGGCGGCTTAGCCTTCTCCCTCCCCTTCATGGGGAGGGTGGCCCGAAGGGCCGGGTGGGGCTGCAGCGATACTCCCCCACCTGATCGCTGCGCGATCTTCCCTCCCCATCAAGGGGAGGGAGACCATCAGTGCTCCAGCAAATCCTTCCGGTAGGCGTCCAGGCTCCACGGGCGGCCCAGGAACTCCTGTACCAGCACCGCAGCTGGCTTCGATCCCCCCTGCGCCAGCACGACGTCGCGGTAGCGCTTCGCTGTCGCGGTATCCCGCAGGTTGCCCTCGAACGGGCTGAACAGGTCCGAGCCGATCGCCTTGGACCAGGTGTAGGTGTAGTAGACCGCCGAATAGCCATCGAGATGGCCGAACGCGGCGTATGGGTGGCTCGTCTTCGGCAGGTCGAACGGGGCGTACTTCTCGTACTGCTGCTCGTAGAGGCCGAAGAGGTCCACCTGCGAGGGCGGGCGGTTGTAGTAGTTCAGCGACACCGCCGAGTAGCCGAGCTGGGTGCGGTCGCCCAGCGCCTCGCCGAACCAGCGCGCGGCGTTCATCTTGCGCACCAGGTCTTCCGGGATGGTCTCGCCCTTGGCGTTCACGGCGAAGGGCTTCAGCGTCTCGTAGTCCCAGACCCACTCCTCCAGCAGCTGCGAGGGCGCCTCGATGAAGTCGCGCTCGACGGCGTTGTAGGTCTGCACGCCCCAGTCCTGGCGGCCTGAGAACATGTTGTGCAGCAGGTGGCCGAACTCGTGGAGGAAGGTCTCGACCTGGCTGTGCTCCATCAGCCCGGTCGTGTGGTCGCCAAACGGGAAGTTGGTGACGAGCGTGCCGACGGGGATGACGCGGTCGGCCAGCCCGATGCGGGTCTGGAAGTGGGCGGCGTGACTGTACTTCCCCTCGCGCGGATGCAGGTCGAGATAGAAGCGGCCGATCAGCTGATCGCCTTCATAGAGCTCGTAGGCGCCGACGCTCGGATCCCAGACCGGCGCGCCGACCCACGGGCGGATGTCGACGCTGAACAGGTCTTCGGTCAGCTGGAAGATGCCGTCCTTGACGTTGTTGAAGGCGAAGTACTGGCGCACGACCTGCGGGTCGACGTCGTACTCCTCCTTGCGGATCAGCTGGCTGAGGTAGCCGGTGCTCCAGCGAGGAACGGCGGTCGCCTGCGGGTCGATCTTCTGCAGGCGGCCCAGCAGGCGGTTGTAGTCACGGGTCGCCGCCCCGCCCGACGCCTGCGCGATGTCGTCGATGAAGGCCTGCGCCTTCTCCGGCGTCTCGATCATCTTGTCCTCGGTGACCAGCCGCGCGTAGCTGTCGTAGCCGAGCGTCGTCGCCAGCTCGTGGCGCTTCTCCAGCAGCTGGCGCAGCACCGCCTCGTTCTCGGGCCAGGCGCGGTTGTCATAGACCTCCGACATCCGCTTCCGGACGGCCTCGTTCCGGGCATAGGTCATCAGCGGCTGGTAGTCCGGATACTCCGTCGTGATGCGGATCAGGCCGTCAGGACCCGGCTTGTGCTTTTCGATGTAGTCGGCGGGCAGGCCGGCCAGTTCCTCAGGCTTGACCATGATCTCGCGCCGCCCCTCGCGGATATTGCGCGCGAAGGTCAGGCCGACGGTGGTGATCTCCTTGCTCAGCGCCTCGATCTTCGCCCGCGTGGCGTCGTCCTTGTCGACGCCCGAGCGGCGGTAGTTGTCGAGCTGCTCGGTCAGGGCGAGCCGCGTGCGCTCGTCGGCGCCCGAGGCGTCTATGGCCTTCAGCCGCTCATAGATCGGCCGCGACAGGCTGATCTGGGTGCCCAGCGCATCCAGCCGCTCGACGCAGGCTTCCGAGGCGCTGCGGATGTCCTTGTCCGGATGCACCTGTGAGACCAGGTATGCCTCCGACCCGCCCGCGTAGGCGACGCTATTCAGGGCGTCGTAGCGGCGGAAGGTCTGGCCGATGGTCGCGGGGCCCGTCTCGGTCTCCAGCAGGGTCCTGAGCGCCGTGGCGCGGCTGTAGAAGGCATCGCAGTTGGCGTTGACCTCGGCGACCGAGGCCGGCGTCAGGTTCTGCTTGGCGAGGAAGGCTTCAGCCTCGGCCGCGGCCGGATCGAACGCGGGCGCGACGACGATCGGATCCAACGGCGACATTGGCGCGGTCGCACAGCCCGACAGAGCGGCCGCCGCCGCAAAACCCAACAGTATCCGGCGCATCGAGAACTCCCCTGACATGGTCCCAGCCACGCTAGGGTAGTTACCAGCGGTACGACAACGGCCCGCGTTAAATTGCTGTCATGCAGCCTTCGCCAGCTTGGCCAGCTGGGTGAGGATGCGTTCGGCGGCGTCGAGCCGTTGTTGCGGGGTTTCCCACTCGCCCTTCACGACGACCTTGTTGTCGGGGCGGACCTTCCAGACGGCCATGTTCTTGCCGATGAACTCCATCAGGCTGCCCGGGTTGGCGAAGTTGTCGTCCTTGAACGCCGCCACAGCGCCCTTCGGCCCGACGTCCAGCTTGGATACGTTGGCTTCGCGACACAGCCCCTTGATAGCCATGACCTTGAGCAGCTGGCCCGCTTCCGCCGGCAGCGGGCCGAAGCGGTCGATGAGTTCGGCGGCCAGCGCCTCGCGATCCTCGACCTTCTCGGCCTCCGACAGACGCCGGTAGAGCGCCAGCCGCACATTGAGGTCCGGCACGTACTCTTCGGGGATGAGGACAGCCGCCCCGGTGTTGATCTGCGGCGACCAGGAGCGGTCGGCGTGCGCCGCCTCGTTCCCTTGCCGGGCGCGCAGTTCTGCGACGGCGTCCTCCAGCATCTGTTGATAGAGCTCGACGCCGATCTCCTTGATGTGACCGGACTGCTCGTCGCCGAGCAGGTTGCCGCCGCCGCGGATATCGAGGTCGTGGCTGGCCAGCTGGAAGCCGGCGCCCAGGCTATCCAGCGACTGCAGCACCTTCAGCCGCTTCTCGGCCGACAGCGTGATCTGCTTCTCGTTCGGCGTGGTCAGGTAGGCGTAGGCGCGGGTCTTCGACCGTCCCACCCGTCCGCGCAGCTGATAGAGCTGGGCCAGGCCGAACATGTCGGCGCGGTGGACGATCAGGGTGTTGGCGGTCGGGATGTCGAGGCCGCTCTCGACGATCGTGGTCGAGACCAGCACGTCGTATTGGCCGTCGTAGAAGGCGCCCATCACCTCTTCGAGCTGGGTCGGCGCCATCTGGCCGTGGCCGACAACGAACTTCACCTCGGGGACTTGCTCGCGCAGAAAGCGCTCGATGTCCGTCAGGTCCTTGATGCGCGGCACGACGAAATAGGCCTGGCCGCCGCGGTACTTCTCGCGCAGCAGGGCCTCGCGCAGCGTCACCGGGTCCCAGGCGGTGATGTAGGTCCGCACCGCCAGCCGGTCGACCGGCGGAGTCGCGATGATGCTCATCTCGCGGATGCCGCTGAGCGCCATCTGCAAGGTGCGCGGGATCGGCGTCGCGGTCAGCGTCAGCATGTGGACGTCGGCGCGCAGCTCCTTGAGCTTCTCCTTGTGCT
>CAMLRH010000095.1 GCA_946482375.1 uncultured Caulobacteraceae bacterium
CGACGCCCACTGCGAGCGCGCCCGCCGCGCCGGCGCGGTCATCCTGCAGGAGCCGGCGGACCAGTTCTACGGCGACCGCACCTACCGCGCCCTCGATCCGGAGGGCCACATCTGGACTTTTGGCCAGACCGTCCGGAACCTCACCCAGGCCGAGTGGGACAAGGCCGGTGGCGTCGTCACCCGGAGCCGCCTTTGAGCGCGGCCCTGGACCGGACCCTGTCCGCGCTGGCGGAGCCCAACCGCCGTCGGGTCGTCGAACTGCTGCGCGAGCGGCCCTACAGGGCAGGAGAACTGGCCGAGGCCGCCAGGCTTTCCCCGCCGGCCCTCAGCCGCCATCTCCGCACCCTGCGCCGGACGGGTCTGGTGGAGGAAAGCCACCCTGACTTCGACGCCCGCGTGCGCGTCTATCAGTTGAAGGCCGAGCCCCTGGTCGACCTGCTGCGCTGGCTCGAGGAGACCGAGCGCCTGTGGACCGCTCAGCTCACAGCGTTCAAGGCGCAGATGGAGCGTGACTAGGCGTCCTCGGACGTCCTCGTCTCTCGCGGAGCATCCTTCAATGACCGCCGATGACCTTCGCGCGCTGGCGCTGTCGTTGCCCGAAGCCGAGGAGCAGGCCCACTTCGAGCGGGACTCCTTCCGGGTGCGTGGCAAGATCTTCGCCACCCTCGCACCCAGCGGCGATCTCGTGGTGCTTAAGCTGCTTCCCGAGATCAAGGAGAGCCTGCGCCAGTCCGATCCCGAGGCCGTCGTTTCTCTGCCCGGCGCCTGGGATCGCGGCGGCTGGACGCAGATCGCAATCGGGCGCATGGAGGCGGCCAAACTCGCCGATCTCGTGCGGCTGGCCTGGCGTCAGGCTGCGCCGAAGTCGCTGACCAGAGGCCACGGATGACCGACGACAGCCGGAACCACGCGGGCGGCCGCAGGCCCGCGCTGGCCTTCATCTTCGTCACCGCCCTGATGGATGTGCTGTCGCTCGGCATCATCATCCCGGTGCTGCCGAACCTGCTGAAGGAGTTCTCCGGCGGTGACACTGCCCAGGCCGCGATCTGGGTGGGCGTCTTTGGCTCGGCCTGGGCGGCGATGCAGTTCCTGTTCTCGCCTATCCTGGGGATGATCTCCGACCGTTACGGCCGCCGACCCGTAATCCTGATCTCCGTCTTCGGACTGGGCGTCGACTACCTGTTCATGGCGCTCGCGCCGACGCTGGCCTGGCTGTTCCTCGGTCGCATCATCCATGGCGTCACTGCCGCCAGCTTCGCCACGGCCGGCGCCTACATCGCCGATGTCACCACGCCGGAGAATCGGGCGAGGAGCTTTGGCCTGATCGGCGCGGCCTGGAGCGTGGGGTTCGTGCTGGGACCCGTCGTCGGTGGAACGCTGGGCGACATCGACATCCGACTGCCGTTCTACGTCGCCGCTTGTCTCGCGCTCGCCAACTGGCTCTATGGCTTCTTCGTGCTGCCGGAGTCGCTGCCGCCGGAGAAGCGGGAGAAGAGCTTCGTCTGGAAAAAGGCCAACCCGGTCGGCTCCCTGAACCTGCTGCGCGGCCACAAGGACCTGCTCGGACTGGCGAGCCTGTGGTTCCTCTACCACCTGGCCCACTATGTCCTGCCGGCGATCTTCATCCTCTACACCGGACACCGCTACGGCTGGACCATGACCGAGATGGGCCTGATGCTGATGATCACGGGCATCCTCGGCGTCATCGTCCAGGCGCTGCTGGTCGGCCCCATAGTCAAACGGATCGGAGAGCGCGGGGCGCTGCTGCTCGGTATGGCCTGCGGCGCCACCGGCTTCGCCATCTACGGCCTGGCCCCGACCGAGGAGATCTACTACGTCGGCATGCCGATCTTCGCCTTCATGGGGCTCGTGCAGGCATCCATCCAAGGCCTGATGACCCAGCGTGTCGAGCCGCACGAGCAGGGCCAGCTGCAGGGCGCCAACGCCTCCATCGCCGGCATCACCGGGCTGATCGGACCGGGGCTCTACACGGCCGTCTTCGCCTGGTCGCTGCGCCACGAGGCGACCCAGCACATGCCGGGTCTCGCGATCCTGGTGGCGGCAGGACTAATGGCGCTGGGCTTCATTCTGTCCTTGCGCTTCGCGAGAACTGTTTCAGCGGCGCAACCTCAACCGGCCTGACCGCCTTGATTGCGCCGAAAACCCGCGCTGATTAGTGCGCGCGCTCGCCTCCTGGAGACTCGTCTTCCGATGAAAGCCTATCGCGCGTTGATCCCGGCCCTCGTGGTCATGCTGGCCGCCTGTTCGCAACCCAACTCCAGCAACGCCCAGGTCCCGGGCCTTGCCCAGCCGACCCGCAGTCCGCCGGCCAGCGACATGACCATGAAGGCCTCGTTCGCCCCGGTCGTGAAGCGCGCCGCCCCGGCGGTCGTAAACGTCTATTCGCGTCGCGTCGTACGCCAGCGCGTCGACCCGTTCTGGGAGTTCTTCTACGGCGGCGCGGGCGTACCCCGGCAGCGCGTGGAGCAGTCGCTGGGCTCGGGCGCCATCGTCCGCTCCGACGGCATCGTGCTGACCAACCACCACAACATCGAAGGCGCCCAGGAGGTGATGGTCGTTACCGCCGACCGCCGCGAGTGGGAGGCGAAGGTCCTGCTCGACGACCCGCGCTCCGACCTCGCCGTCCTGCAGATCGACACCAAGGGCGAGCGCCTGCCGACCCTGGCCATCGACGATCAGGAGGCGCTGGAAGTCGGAGACCTGGTGCTCGCCATCGGCAACCCCTTCGGCGTCGGCCAGACAGTCACCAACGGCATCGTCTCGGCGCTGGCCCGCTCCAACGTCGGCATCACCGACTACAGTTTCTTTATCCAGACCGACGCGGCCATCAATCCGGGCAACTCCGGCGGGCCGCTGGTCGACATGGACGGCGACCTGATCGGCATCAACACCGCCATCCTGTCGCGCTCGGGCAACTCGTCGGGTGTCGGGTTCGCCATTCCCGCCGCCATGGCCAAGCAGGTGCTCACCGCCGCGCTGGGTGGCAGCCACACGGTCGTGCGGCCGTGGCTTGGCGCGCGCACCCAGACCATCACCGGCGAGATCGCCCGCAGCCTCGGCATGACCGCACCGCGCGGCGTGCTGGTGGCCGATGTCTGGGAGGGCGGAACCGCCAGCCGCGGCGGCCTGCGCGAGGGTGACGTCATCGTCGCTGTGGCCGGCCAGGCGGTGAACGACGAAGGCGCGCTGACCTATCAGTTCGGCGCCCGACGCATCGGCGAGACGGTGCCCGTCACCGTCCTGCGCAGCGGCCGCGAGCAGACCCTGAGCATCCGCGCCGAAGCCGCGCCCCGCAGCCCGGCCGCCGACGAGCGCACCATCACGGGCCGCAACCCGCTGCAAGGTGCGACGGTGATCAACATTTCTCCTGCCGCCGCCGACGAACTCGGCCTCGATCCGTTCACGGGCCCAGGCGTGGTGGTCTCGAAGGTCGGGGCCGGGTTCGCTCGCGACGCCGGGTTCCAGCCGGGTGACCTGGTCACGGAAATCAACGGTCGCGCGGTGCGGAATGTGCGTGAGCTGGCCTCCGCCGTGGCGGCGGACGCCCGCATCTGGCGGGTGACGATCCAGCGCGGCGGACGGACGATCTCGGCCGACTTCCGAACCTAGGCAGTCAGGCGGAACATACGGAGCGGTTCGCGGGTTAGGCGGCTTGCCATCAACCTTGACAGGACTGCCACGATGACTCGCATCCTTTGCTGTTCGGCGGCGGCCGCCGCGCTTCTTTCCGCCTGCGCCACGCCGCCTCCGCCCCCGCCGCCAGCCCCCCTTCCGCCGCCCATCGTGCAGCCGCAGCTGACGCAGGCGGGCATGGATTGCGTGATCCGCGCGGGCGCCATGGATCTGTATGAGATCGAGGCCGGCCGCCTTGCCCTGCAGATGTCCACCAACGCCGGCGTGCGCGGCTTTGCCCAGGCGATGATCAACGATCACACCAACTCGACGGCCCAGATGGGTGCGGCGCTGCAGTCGATCGGCATGAACCCGCCCCCGGCGCAGCTGACCCCTGACCTGACCGCGCGGCTGGATCGCCTGCGGACGGCCGGCACGGGCTTCGACGCCATGTATCTGGACGACCAGATCGCGGCCCACAACGAAGCGCTGGCGCTGCACAACGCCTGCGCGGCGAACGCCGGCGCGCCGGTGGCCGCCGTCTCGGCCGGGCTGATCCCGCACATCCAGAGCCATCTGAACCAGGCTCAGACGCTGCGGGCCAACTGGAGCACGCAAGCCGGCGAACGGGGCTGATCGCTCCGCACTAGGTGAGCGCTCATGGGCCGCGTAATGTCGCGCCCATGAGCGATCTCTTCGAAGCTGCGGGTCTGTCGGCGGGCGCCCCATCGCCGCTTGCCGACCGCCTGCGGCCGCGTTCCCTCGACGAGGTCGTGGGGCAGGACCACCTGCTCGGTCCCGATGGGCCGGTGCGCCGCATGGCCGAGGCGCGCCGGCTGTCGTCGATGATCCTCTGGGGTCCGCCGGGCACCGGCAAGACGACCATCGCCCGCCTGCTGGCCAAGGAAGCGGGCTACGAGTTCCACCAGCTCAGCGCCGTGTTCAGCGGCGTCGCCGACCTGAAGAAGGCCTTCGAGCAGGCCCGAGTGCGCCGCGCCGCCGGCCAATCGACGCTGCTGTTCGTCGATGAGATCCACCGCTTCAACCGCGCCCAGCAGGACGGCTTCCTGCCGTTCGTGGAGGAGGGGATCGTCACCCTCGTCGGAGCGACGACCGAGAACCCCTCGTTCGAACTGAACGGCGCTTTGTTGTCACGCTGTCAGGTGTTCGTGCTGAAGCGGCTGGACGAGGCGGCGCTGGAGGTCCTGCTGCAGCGGGCCGAGGCGGAAGAAGGCCGCGAACTTCCTCTGAGCCCGGAGGCCCGCGAGGCGATGATCGCCATGGCCGACGGCGACGGGCGTTACGTGCTCTCGCTGGCCGAGACCCTGTTCAACATCGGCGCGCCCCATCCGATGAGCACCGCCGAACTCAGCCAGGCGCTGCAGAAGCGCTCCCCCGCCTACGACAAGGACCGGGAGGAGCACTACAACATCATCTCCGCCCTCCATAAGTCGATCCGGGGTTCGGACCCTGACGCGGCGCTCTACTGGCTGGCGCGGATGCTGGAGGGCGGCGAGAACCCGCTGTTCATCGCGCGCCGCTTGATCCGCGCCGCCGCCGAGGACATCGGCGAGGCCGATCCCATGTCGCTGGTGCTCGCCAACGCGGCGAAGGACACCTACGACTTCCTGGGGTCGCCCGAGGGTGAGCTGGCGCTGGCGCAGCTCGTCGTGCATCTCGCCACGGCGCCGAAGTCCAACGCCGTCTACAAGGCCTTCGGCGCCGCCCGCGCCGCCGCCCGCGAGACCGGCTCGTTGATGCCGCCCAAGCACATCCTCAATGCGCCGACGAAGCTCATGAAGGGCCTCGGCTACGGCAAGGGTTACGCCTACGACCACGACACCGAGGAAGGCTTCTCCGGCCAGGACTATTTCCCCGACGAGATGGAGCGCCGCGTCTTCTACGCGCCCAAGGGCGAGGGCCATGAGGCCAAGCTGAAGGAGCGTCTCGACCGCTGGGCGGAAATCAGGGCGAAAAAAGCGGAATGACTATCGTCGCGATGCGCCCCTTGCAGCGCCTGCTGCCCTTGCTGCCCTTGCTGCCGGTGTTGCTGCTTCTTTCGGGGGCGATCCTTCTGGCGGCCGCTTGGCTGACGCCGGCCTACTGGGATGCGGCGGCCTATGAGGCCGAGCTGGAACGCATCAATTCGGCCTACGCCGTCGAGGAAGGTTTCCGCGACTTTGATACAATGAGCGTGGCCTTCCATGCCGCGCGCGACCGGTATGAGACGGTCAAATGGTTGCTCGCGGATATTGGTTACTCCTGCCTCGCTTGGGCAGGACTCAGCGCCGCCGTTGTCCTACTCGCCAGTCGGCGCGGTTGGAGGGTGATCACTCACACGCACCGCAACCCACTCCTTATCGGTGTCCTGCTCGCGGGCCTGATTCTAATGGGGATAGGACTTGTGGCCACCGGCGCTCATGCGCTGGGCCGCGACCAGGTTCCCTGGTGGGCCGACAGCTTTGGCATCCACCTGTTCCGGGTCGCCGGAGCCATGCTGCTCCTCACGCCGGTAATGCTGATCTGGACGCTTATCGGGTTCGTCAGGCGCGGCGAGCGTTTTCCTCTGATCGCAAGACCGAGCGCCCCCTACTGGCCGACCATTCTAATCACCGCGCTCTTCCTGCCGCCCTTGCTCTGGTCGCTGCTGATGGTGGCATTCTTCGGAATCGAGGGCGGCTGGGCCTTGTCTCCGGCAGGCGCCTTGCTGACCTGGCTGCTGCTGAATAGCCGTGGCCTGCTGATCGCGCCGCGTGCCGCGTGATGCCCCGCACGCCGCCGAAACAGAGAGCCATCGACCGCCCGATCCAGCTGACGCCGGAGGAGGTCGCCTTGGTGCGCGGCATGGTCATCCATGAGGACGCCCACGTCATCGCGCTCAACAAGCCCGCCGGGCTGTCTAGCCAGGGCGGGCGGATCGCCGCCCATACGCTGGACGAACTGCTGTGGGCGTTCGCGAAGGCGAGCGGCAACCGGCCCCGGCTGGTGCATCGGCTGGACCGCGACACCTCGGGCGTTCTGCTCACCGCGCGTACCAAGCCCGCCGCCGGTTTCCTCGGCAAGGCGCTGATGGCCAGGCGCTTTCGCAAGACCTACCTCGCCATCGTCGCGCCGGGAGCGCCTGAGCCGAAGGGCGGCGTCATCGACGCGGCCCTGCGCCGGGAGGAGCAGGGCAGGGAGGCCTATATGCGGGTCTGCGCGCCGGATCATCCGGACGCCGAGGCGGCGGTGACCCGCTACCGGACCCTGGCGACCAGCCCCGAGGCGGCGCTGGTTGAGCTCAATCCCGAGACCGGCCGCATGCACCAGCTGCGCGTGCATCTGGCCTCCATCGGCCGCCCCATCGCCGGAGACGCCCGCTACGGCGGGGCGCTGACGCTCGGCGGCCATCCCGTCCCGCGCCTGATGCTCCACGCCGCCGCGCTCAGCTTCCCGCACCCCGAGGGCGGGACGAAGCGCGTCGAAGCGCCGCCCCCGGCGGACTTCGCGACACTAGCCAAGTCACTGGAACTTATGGGAACCTTGGACCGGGACGGCGTTTAACCTCTCCAAAGAGGATCGGTCGAAAGGACCAGAGACCATGTATCGCCCGCTTTTGGCCGCGGCCGCCGTCCTGGCGCTGGCGGCCTGCGCCACACCCACCTACTACGCCCCCGCCAACCCGAACGCCGCGAACTCCATCGGTTTCTCGGAGTACCGGATCGAGAACAACCGCTACCGCGTCTCCTTCCAGGGCGGTCAGGGCGCCTCGCCGAACCTGGTGAGCGACTACACCTTCCTGCGCGCGGCCGAGATTACGCTGCGCGACGGTTACGACTGGTTCCAGGTCGTCGACCGGTTCGGCGAACAGACCGCCGCCGGCGCGAGCGGCCCGCGCCTCTCCATCGGCGGCGGCGCCAGCAGCTACAGCGGCCGAGGCTGGGGCGGCTCCGGGGTCGGCGTTGGGATTGGCACCAGCTTCCCCATTGGCGGCGCCGGCTCCAGCGGGGCCTTCTCGCGGACCATCGAGATCGTCCTGGGCCGGGGCGCCAAGCCCGCCAGCCCGGATGTCTACGACGCCCGGCAGGTGGCCGCCTCGCTCGCGCCGGGCGCGCCGAGAGCCGCCTACTAGCGGACGGTTGAGCCCCGTCGCATAAGGGGCCGATGAGCAAGCTTCTCTACGTGGCCCTGGGTGGCGCGGCGGGCGCCGTGGCGCGCTATCTCGTGGGCATGCAGACGCTGCGCGCGTTCGGGCCCAACTGGCCGTGGGGCACGTTCGCGGTGAACATCGTGGGCGGCTTCCTGATGGGCGCGCTCGCTGGTTGGCTCGCCCATCGCGGCGATGCGGACCAGGAGCGTTGGCGTCTGTTGCTGGGCGTCGGCGTGCTCGGCGGCTTCACGACCTTTTCGGCCTTCTCGCTGGAGGCCGCGCTGATGATCGAGCGGCGTGATTACGGGCAGGCGTTCTCCTATGCGACCGGGTCGGTGATCCTGTCGGTGGCGGCGCTGTTCGCGGGCCTGATGATCGCGCGGCGGGTGTTCGCGTGAGGGAAGTCCGCACCCTCTACGTCGACGCCGGGGAGGACGGTGTGCGGCTGGACCGCTGGTTCAAGCGCCGCTGGCCGCACCTGTCTCACATCCAGATCAACAAGCTGGCCCGCTCGGGCCAGATCCGCGTCGACGGCGCCCGGGCCAAGGCCGACACGCGGCTCACGGCCGGCTCGCAGGTGCGCGTGCCGCCGCTGCCGGACGCGCCCGAGCCCGGCGAGCGCAAGGCCATCTCCGACCGCGACGCCGCCTTCGCCCGCTCGCTGGTGCTCTACGAGGACGAGGAGGTGCTGGCGCTGAACAAGCCGTCGGGCCTCGCCGTCCAGGGTGGCACCAAGACCACCCAGCACATCGACCGCCTGCTCAGCGCCTGGGGCGAGGGGCTGGAGCGCCCACGCCTCGTCCACCGCCTCGACCGCGACACCTCGGGCGTCCTGTTGCTCGGCAAGACGCCGGGCGCAGCGGCGAAGCTGTCGGGGGCCTTTGCGCGGAGACGGGCGCAGAAGACCTATTGGGCCATCGTGGCTGGGGCTCCGAAGCCGCACGAGGGTGTCATTGAGCTACCGCTGGTGAAGAGGGGCGTCGGCGACCGGGAACTGGTGATGCCGGCCGACCCGAAGGATCCGCGCGCCGAGCCGGCGGAGACCGAGTACGTCACCGTCAGCCGGGCCGCCCATCGCGCCACGTGGCTGGCGCTGCGGCCCTATACCGGCCGCACCCATCAGCTGCGCGCGCATATGAAGGCCATCGGCCATCCCATCCTCGGCGATCCCAAGTACGGCGACGAGGCGTCCGGCCAACTCTCCGGCGGTCTCAAGCTGCAGCTCCATGCCCGCCGCGTGACCCTGCCGCATCCGTCGG
>CAMLRH010000096.1 GCA_946482375.1 uncultured Caulobacteraceae bacterium
GATGCGGTAGTCGCCGATGCCGTGCGCGGCGAAGAAGCTCCGGGTCTGGGCCAGGTACTTGGTCGCCACGCGCATGCGTTTGCCGGTGCGCACGAGGTGCTGGTGGGCCACCTCGTCGAGGTCGGCCATGGTCTCGACGTCGATCCAGCTCTTGGGCGCGGCGACAACCAGGTCGGCGCGGACGAAGCCCAAGGCGCGCAGCAGCATCACCCGCGCGTCGAGCCCCTCGCCGCGCTCGCGCAGCAGATCCTCGCCGGTGACGCCGATGTGGACCTCGCCGGCGTCGATGGCGGCGGCGATGTCGGAGGCCGACAGCAGCCGCACCTCCGCGCCCGGCAGGCCCGCGAGCGCGGCGCGATAGCCGCGCGCGCCGCCGGCGGTTTCAAGCTGGAAACCGGCGTCGGCGAGCCAGGCCTCGACCTGTTCCTTCAGGCGCCCCTTGGACGGGATGGCGAAGACGAGCGCGCTCATTCCGAACCTCCCGAGAAGGCCCGGGCCGGGCGCACCATGCAGCCGACGGCGGTGGACGGTTTGCCGCCCAACCGCGCGGGCAATCCGTCGTAACGGCCGCCTGCGGCGACGGGACGGTCCTCGCCGAGCGCCGCCGAGCGCACCTCGAACAGCATGCCGTCGTAGTAGCCGAAGGCGCGGCCCAGCCGGGTCGACAGCCGCATCGCCTTGAGGTCGGCGCCGCGCTCGCTCATGGCCACGAGGCGTTTGGCCCAGTCTTCCAGGACGCTGCTCATGCCGGCGGACAGCTCGGCGATGGCGTCGAGCGCGTTCACGGGCGTGTCCGAGATGGTAAGGAAACCTCGGATTCGGTCGGCCTCGGCCTCGGTCAGTCGGGCGCCCTCGGCGGTCTCGGCGCGCTCCACCAGGCGATGAGCGATCTCCGCCGCCGAGCGGCCGCCCACCGGTTCGATCCCGGCAAGCGCCCAGAGTTCTTCCAGCACACGCACCGCTTCGTCTTCGGGCAGGCCGGAGAGCAGGCCGGCAATACGACCGGCTTCCGCGCCCCGCGGCTGGCCCTCCAGCTCGGCCTTCAGGAGGCGCGGTCGCGAGAAGGCGCGTTTCAGCCGTCCGGCGAGGCGGGGTTCGAGGTCGAGGCTGTCGACGAAGGCGGCGAACAGGCTGACGTCGCCCAGCTCCAGCGTCAGGTCCTTGCGCCCGCCCGCCACCGCGCTCTGCCAGGCCAGCGCGGTGACCTCGGCGTCATCGGCGGTCGGATCGGCGCCGCCGTAGACCTCCAGGCCGATCTGCAGGAACTCCTCCGCGTGCGGCGAGCCGGGCGGGGTCGCGCGGAAGGCCTTGCCCTCGTAGAGGTAACGGCCGGCCTTGGCGCCGCTGTCGATGTGGACGCGGGCGATGGGGATGGTGAAGTCGGGACGCAGCGCCGCCTCCTCGCCGCCTTCGCCCTGCACGGCGAACAGTCGCGAGCGCATGGCCTCGCCCGCAAGGTCGAGCAACAGGGCGAGCGGCTGCAGCACCGGCGCGTCGGTCAGCGTCGCGCCGGTCTCAAGGAAGGGCGCGCGAATGGCGGCGAGCGCCTTGACCGGGATCGCGGGTTCGAGCCTCATTGGCCCCCCGCCCCTACAATCCGTTTGACGGCGGCGATGAGTTCGCCGCGCGGGATGGTCTGCTGGCCGGGGCGCTGCTCGCGCCACTCGGCGTTGTCGGAGACCCCGGCGGCCAGTTCGCGGCCGAGGTCGAGGTCCTTCACGGTGACCGTGCCGGCGGCGATCTCGTCCTCGCCGATGATGATGGCGGCGGGCGCCAGGCGGCGGTCGGCGTACTTCATCTGCGCCTTCATGCCCGAGGCGCCGAGGTAGACCTCGGCCGGGAGGCCCGCGCCGCGCAGCTCGGCGGCGACGGCGAAGTAGTCGGCCATGCGGTTCTGGTCGAAGGCGATGACCACGACCGGGCCGCGTGGCTCGGTACCGATCCCCTGCTCGGCCGCCCTGAGCGCCGCGGCCAGCCGCGAGACACCGAAGGAGAAGCCGGTGGCCGGGACCCGTTCGCCGGTGAAGCGCGCCACCAGATCATCGTAGCGGCCGCCGCCGCCGACCGAGCCGAAGCGCTCGCCGCCGGTTTCGATGAGCAGCTCGGCCTCGTAGACGGGGCCGGTGTAGTACTCGAGGCCGCGCACGACGGACGGGTCGAACTTCGCCTGATCCTCGGAGACGCCGAGGCCCTTCAGCGCCGCGTCGATCTTGGCGAGCTCTTCCAGCCCTTCGTCGCCCTCGGCCGAGCCGCCGATGACGTCGGCGAGTTTGGCCAGGGTGTCGGCGCGGCTCGATCCTTGAGCTTCCACGAAGGCAAGGACGGACTGGGCGGATTTCGCATCAAGCCCGGCGCCCTTGGTGAAGGCGCCGCTCTCGTCCTTACGCCCTTCGCCGAGCAGCAGGCGGACGCCCTCCACGCCGAGGCGATCCAGCTTGTCGACGGCGCGCAGCACGCCGAGCTTCTGGGCGTCCGTGCTGACGCCGGCTGCGGTGAGCAGGCCGTTGAGCAGCTTGCGGTTATTGATCTTCAGCACCGCCGCGCCGCGCGGCAGGCCGGCGGCTTCGAGGCCGGCCGAGGCCATGGCGATGATCTCGGCGTCGGCCTCGGGACGGGCCGAACCCACCGTGTCGGCGTCGCACTGGATGAATTCGCGGAAGCGACCCGGGCCGGGCTTCTCGTTGCGCCACACCGTGCCGACGGCATAGCGGCGGAAGGGCTTGGGCAGGGTCTCCCAGCTCTGCGCGGCGAAGCGGGCGAGCGGCGCGGTCAGGTCGTAGCGCAGCGCCATCCACTGCTCGTCGTCGTCCTGCAGGGCGAAGACGCCTTCGTTGGGGCGGTCGCTGTCGGGCAGGAACTTGCCGAGCGCGTCGGCGTACTCGAACGCGCCGGTGTCGAGGGGTTCGAAGCCCCAGGCCTCGTACACATCGGAGACCGCCTCCACGATGCGGCGCTCGGCGCGCAGCGTCGCGGCGCGCTTGTCGGCGAACCCGCGGGGGACGCGGGCCTCGGGTCGGAAGGCGTTCTGATCTTCGGTCATGTTGCGCGGCGCTTAAAGGAGTTGGCGGAAACCGGGAAGGGCCGCCTTGATCAAGCGAGCCCCTCCGCGCGGCGGGGCTCGGGTCGGGATCGCTTTAGGCCAAGCGCTCCCCACCCGTCCCGCGGACGGTGTGGTGATGGCCGTGATGGTGCGCGATCTGCGTCATGGGGGCGGGCATATACCTGAAATGTGAAGCTTCCACTACCCGTCTTCCCGGCGAAGGCCGGGATCCAGGTGAAGCCCACCAGTCGCTCAGGCTGAATCTGGACCCCGGCCTTCGCCGGGGAGACGGAGTCTTTGAATGAGAGAGGCCGTGGACGGATCGTGTGCTTGTAGTTGCCCGCCCGTCAGTTCGGCAAGAATGCCGGTGGCGAGCTTCTTGCCGAGTTCGACGCCGAACTGGTCGAAGCTGTTGATGCCCCAGAGCACGCCTTCGACGAAGGTCTTGTGTTCGTAGAGGGCGAGGAGGGCGCCGAGCAATTGCGGCGTGAGCCGGTCGAGCAGGACCAGGCTGGAGGGGCGGTTGCCCTCGAACACGCGGTGCGGCTCCGGCGCGTCGGGCTGGCCGACCATCAGCGCCTCGGCCTGCGCCAGCACGTTGGCGAGCAGCATCTCGTGCATGCCGGCCGGGCCTTCGTCGGTGCGGGCGACGGCGATGAGGTCGACGGGGATGATGTCGGTCCCCTGATGCAGCAGCTGGAAGAAGGCGTGCTGACCGTTCGTCCCCGCGTCGCCGAACACGGCGGCGGCGGTGGGCCGGGCGGCGGCCTTGCCGTTGGACTCCATCTCCAGCTGCTGGAGGAAGGCCGGCAGCAGGCGCAGCCGCTGGGCGTAGGGGACGACGGCGCGGATCGGACGGCCGAGGCCGTTGCGGTTCAGGACATGGGCGAGCGCCAGCAGGACCGGCGCGTTACGCTCCAGCGGCGCGGAGGTGAAGTGGGCGTCCATCTCGGCGGCGCCTGAGAGAAAGCCCTCAAACGCCTCCCAACCGAGCGCGATGGCGCAGGAAAGGCCGACCGCCGACCACACCGAATAGCGGCCGCCGACCCAATCCCAGAAGGCGAAGACGCGGTCCTCGGGGACGCCGAACTTCACGGCCTCGGTGACATTGGCCGAGACGGCGGCGAACTGGCCCCGGCCAGCGAGCCAGTCGCGGGCGACCCGCGCATTGGCCATGGTCTCCTGCGTCGTGAAGGTCTTGGAGACGGCGATGACCAGCGTGGTGGCCGGATCGACGCCCGCCGTCGCCTGCGCGAACTCGGCGCCGTCGACGTTGGCGACAAAGCGCAGGTCGATCTTCGGCTGGAGGGGTTTCAGCGCTTCCCACACCAGCCGGGGGCCGAGATCGGAGCCGCCGATGCCGATGTGGAGGATTGTGCGGATGTCGCTCGCCCGCACCTCCTCGACGAAGGCGCGCATCTTGCGGCGGCCCTCCTCGACGGCGGCGGAGACGGGCTCGCCCATGGCGGAGAACGTCGCGCCGTCGGGCGCACGCAGCGCGGGGTGCAGGACGGCGCGGTCTTCGGTGGCGTTGACGGCCTCGCCGGCGAACAGGCGCTCGCGGGCGGCTTCGACGTTGCAGGCTTTGGCCAGCGCGATGGCGGCGTCGAAAGCGGCGCGGTCCCAGGGCTGCTTGGAGAGGTCCAGCGTCAGGCCCGCGGCTTCCACCGTCAGCCGTTGCAGGCGGTCGGGTTCGGCGTCGAACAGCGAGGCGATGCGCTTGGCGCCCGCCGCTTTCGCGGCCGCTTCGAAATCCCCCCACGCGTCAGCCATTGGCCGCCTCCCTTAGCGCCTGCGCCACCATGCCGGAGGTCAGAAGTTGCGGCAGCACTTTCGGTTCACCGCCGCCCGCCGGATAGACGAGATAGAGCGGCACGCCGGCGCGGCCGTGCGCTTCCAGCGCGGCGGCGATGGTCGCGTCGCGGCTGGTCCAGTCGGCCTTGAGGTAGACGGCGCTCGTCGCGGCCATGGCGTCCGCGACCTCGCCGGTGGCCAGCGCCGCCTGCTCGTTGACCTGACAGGTGATGCACCAGGCGGCGGTGAAGTTGACGAACACCGGACGGCCTTCCGCCTGCAGTTCGGCGACACGCCGCGGCGACCAGGGCTCGTAGGCCACGTCGGCCCGGGCAGGCATCGCCTGCGCTTCGCGGTATGGCGGGGCGGTGACGGCGATAAAGGCGGCGAGCCATCCCGCCAGCGCCAGGCCCATCAGCGTGAAGCGCACGCGGGCGTCGCTGCGGCGCTGGCCAAGGCCGAACAGCCAGGCGGCGACCGCAACAGCCAGCCCGGCGGCCAGCAGCCGCGCAAGGCCTTCGGCGCTGGCCTGCTGCGAAAGGACCCAGACCAGCCAGGCGACGGCGGCGTACATCGGGAAAGCCAGCGCGCGGCGCAGCACGTTCATCCACGACCCGGGCGGCGGCAGCTTCCTGAACAAGCTCGGCGCGAAGGAGAGCGCCACGAACGGCAGGGCGAGGCCAAGGCCCAGGAAGGTGAAGATCAGCAGGGCGCCGGGAGCGCTGCGGGTGAGCGCCACACCGACGGCGGAGGCCATAAAGGGCGCGGTGCAAGGGGCGGCGACAACGACGGTCAGTGCGCCGGTGAAGAAGGCGCCGATCAGGCCCTGCCGCGAGGAAAGCCCGCCACCGACGCCCTGGATCGAGGCCCCGACCTCGAACAGGCCCGACAGGTTCAGGGCCACCAGCAGCAGGATCAGCGCCAGCGCCGCGACGACGGCGGGCGATTGCAGATGGAAGCCCCAGCCGACCGCCGCGCCGGCCGTCTTGGCCGCGATCAGCAGCCCGGCGAGGATCAGGAAGGTGGTCAGTACGCCCGCCAGGAAGGCCAGCCCCTGCAACCTCGCGCCCCGCGCTTCGTGGGCGTGACCAGCCAGCGCGGCCGCCTTCATCGACAGGATCGGGAAGACGCACGGCATCAGGTTGAGGATGAGCCCGCCGAGGAAGGCGAACAGCAGCGCGGTCAGGAGGCCCTGCCCTGTTCCCCCCGGCGAACCGAGGCCCGACGCGCCGGGCGGCGGAGGTCCGGCGGTCGCGATGATCTCATAGGCGGCGTCTTTCAGGGCGAGCACGCCCGCGAGCTCGCCCGGCGCGCCCTTGCCGGGCGACAGGGTCAGCGTCAGGCCGTCCGGCCCGCGTTCGACCGCTTGAGGGTCCTTATGGACGATGGCGTCGCCCTCGAAGGGGAAGAAGCGGGCGTCGCGCACGTCGGCCCCGCGCAACGGTGCGCCGGTGATGGCGAGCTTCAGCGTGTCGCCGAGGGGTTGGAAAACAGCGATCAGACCGGCAGGCTTGGGCGCCCTGGCCAGCGTCTCGGCGATGCGGTCGCCGAAACGCAGGTCCGGCTGCGGCGGTCCGGCAATGACCGGCAGCGCGAGACGCACGGTGGCGCTCTCCGGCACGCAGATGTCGGCGCAGACGAGGAAGTTGGCGACCACGCTCAGCTCGGCGACCTCGACGGGGACGGGCAGCAGCACCTCGCCCTCGTAGGCGTAGACGGCGAGCTGCACCGGCGGCTCGCCCTCGAACATCACCTTCGGCGCCGGCCAGACGACCTCGCCCGCCTTCCAGCCGGCCGGCAGGGCCCAGGTCAGCTTCGGCCCCGCGCCCGCGTCGCCGGCGTTGCGCCAGTAGGTGTGCCAGCCGTCGTCGATCTTCTGGCGGACGGCGACGAAGGTCGTCCCCCCCGGCGCGACGCCGGCCTCCTGGGCGACCAGCTCGACCTCGATGTGGCCGGTGTCGACGGGCTGCGCGTGCGCGGCTCCGGCCAGCGCCAGCACGGCGGCCAGCGCGCCCGCAAAGTTTCTGAGGATCGCCCGCATCGACGCAGCTATATGGCGCCGCAGAGCGCTTTGCACACGGGAGAGCCCATGCCCGCCGCCTTCGACGACATCGCCATCGGTCAGGTGGTCCACCTTGGGACCGTCGCCCTCGACGCCGAAGACCTCGAAGCCTTCTGCGAAGCCTTCATGCCGGGATGGGATGTCAGCCGGGGCGCGCCGGACTGCCTGACCTTCGCCATCTGGTCGCGGCTGGACGATGAGGCGGCCGAGAAATGGCCCCAGACCAAGCGGCTGGGCGTCGACGCCCTGCGCTGGATGCGAAATCCGCCCGCCGGAGAACTACTCAGAGGGCGGATGACGGTGATGGCCAAGGATCCGGTGGGCGACGGCAAGGGCATCGTCATTGCCCAGCACGATCTGCTGGATGAAGCGGGCCGGCTGGTGTTTTCCTGCCTGACGCGGAGCGTGTTCTCCCGTTGAACCCTCCTCCCTCGAGGGGAGGAGGGCAGGGTGGAGGGTGTGGTCGCGGAGATAAAATGAAAAACGCCGGAGGGCGCTGAGCCCACCGGCGCTTCAACTTCAACGATGAGGGCGCACCCCCATCCCCGACCCTTCCCCCCTCGAGGGGGAAGGGAGTTATTGGATATTCGCCGCGATCGGAGCCATGCGGGCCTGCTTGGCCGACGCAATGGCGATCAGGCGGTCCCAGCCGACCAGCGACGAGAGGTGGTTGTAGATCTTCTCGAGCGCGCCCGAGTTATGCAGCTCGACCAGCTTCTCGGCCGGCAGCGCGCGGAACTTCTCTTCCGAGACGCCGAAGTAGTCGGCGATCAGCTGCGGCTCGCCCTGCTGGCCGTTGGGCAGGTTGGGCGTGAACATCGCGCGCTTGGTCTCGAACAGGTCGAGCTCGTTCAGCAGGTTGACGAACTGCTCGGTGCGGCGCCGCTCGGTCTCGAAGTCCTCGCAGAACTTGATGGCGTTGGCGGTGTATTCGCTGGGCTCGCCCTTGTCGTCGAACAGCGGCATGTCGAAGCCTTCCTCGCGGAAGATCTCGGCCGGGCGCTCGATGCAGACGATCATGCGCTGCTGCTGCTCGTCGTTGGCCAGCACGAACGGATAGCGGCGGATGTAGGCGGGGATGTAGGCGCCCACTTCAAAGCCGCCGTCGTCGGTGACGAACAGGTTCTGGCCGGCGGCCAGACCCATCACGGCCAGCGGCTGCTTCTGATCGCCGGCGAAGATGATGGGATAGGACAGACCGGCGAGGCCGAACTCGGCCACGGTCAGCGGCACAACGTGGCCGACACGGGCGAAGCCGAACGGCTTGTCGACGCGACCAACGCCCAGCTTGCCGTGCACTTCGCGGCTCAGCGGCTCGGGGTTGGTGTAGAACAGGACGTTTCCGGAAATGGCGCCGTCGTCGGTCGTGGTGTTTTCGGGCGCCGGTGTGCTCTTCTTGGCCATTGGAACTCTGGTGATGGAGTGAAGGTCGCGGGCCCCCTGCCCGGCCTTTGAATTTGGTCGAGGGGCGCTTCTAGCTCATCGCTAACCCAGCGGCAATGCGAGGGCCGTCTTGCCGCCGCCGCCCTGGCTGCGCTAATGCGCCGCGAAGCTTTGGGGAGAGACCATGCCGATCAGCTATCCGGACATCCTGGACATCAAGAGCGAAGCGAAGACCGCGACCTGGACCGATCGGGACTCCATGCTCTACGCGCTCGGCATCGGCATGGGTCAGGACCCACTGAACGAGGACGAGCTGAAGTTCGTCTACGAGAGCGGCCTGAAGGCCGTGCCGACCATGGCCACCTGCATGGCCTGGGGCGGCGGCCCGTCGCCGGGCGCCATGGGCATCAACTACATGCTGGTCGTCCACGGCGAGCAGAAGGTCGAGCTGCACAAGCCGCTGCCGACCGAGGCCGAGGTGGTCACCGACGGTCGCGTGCTCGGCGCCTTCGACAAGGGCGAGGGCAAGGGCGCCGTCATCGTGGTCGAGACGACCATGAGCGACGCCAAGAGCGGCGAGAAGCTGGCCACCCTGACCAGCTCCATCTTCGCCCGCGGCGACGGCGGCTTCGGCGGCCCGTCGGAAGGCGCGCCCGAGCCGCACCAGGT
>CAMLRH010000097.1 GCA_946482375.1 uncultured Caulobacteraceae bacterium
GGCGTTGACACCTTCAACCTGAGCGGTGTCTTCATGTCCAACGGCGGTACGCTGGCTAACCTCGAGGCGCTCAACTTTTCCGGCGTCATCTTCATGGGAACGGGCACCACCGGCGGCAACAACCCCAACGTGGTCTGGGACCGCACCGACGAGGTCGCCGACGACGTCCTCAGGGCTCATGGGACCACCTTCACCGGCTCCGGCTCGGCGCGCATCGTCATGGACATCATGCTCGGCCAGCCACAGGCCGGCTGCGAGACGATCACGTCGGCCGACTGCCTCGACCTGACCGGCGGCGCGACGGCGGGCGTCACCACGCTGAGCCTGCACAACCTGACCCCCGACGCCCAGCTTTCGGGCTTCGACCCGGTCGGCATCACGCTCGTCGATGTCGCCGGCGGGACCAGCGACGCCAGCCACTTCGTCCTCGATCCGGATACGGCCGGCCTGGTGGACGATCCGTTGATCGGCGTCGCCGTCGATCGCCCCGGCCTGTTCCGCTACGCCCTGCGCTACGACGCCGACAACCAGCGGCATGTCATCGTCGGCCTGCCGCGCACCGAGGCGCTGGAATACGTGATGCTGCCCAGCGCCGCGCGCTCGGTGTGGTACCTTACCACCGACACCATAAACGACCGTCAGACAGACCTGCGCGCCGGAACCGATGGCACGGTGTGGCTGAGGGCCGCCGGGCAATACTCCAAGAGCGATGTCACGACCGGCTTCGAGAACCTCGGCGACGCCTTCGCCGTGGACGGGTCCTACAAGCTCTACGCCGGCACGATCATTGGCGGCATGGATCTGATCGCGGGGACGTCGGGCGGCTACGACTACGTGCTGGGCGCGCAGTTGGGCTACGTCGGCTCCAGCTTCGATCTCGACGCCTCGGAAAGCTCTGGCCGGTTTACGGGCGCCACCGGCGGGGTCTACGGCGGCATCTGGACGCCGAGGTTCTTCCTCGACGCGACCTTCAACACCAACTTCCTGACCCTCGACTACGACGCCGTCGTGCTGGGCGCCAAGACCAACACTTGGCTGCGCTCCGTGGGGGCTCAGGCAGAGGGCGGCATGCGCTACATGCTGAGTGAGCGGACGTACCTTGAGCCTCTGGCGGCGGCGGCGTTCGTCCACACCACCTTCGAGGAGATTTCCCTCTTCGGCGGCGAGGTGCAGCCGGACGACGCCCAGAGTCGCCGCGCGGCGCTTGGCTTGCGGCTGGGGGCGGATTTGCCGGGGCAGTCGGTGAACTGGAGCTATTTCCTCACCGGCCGGGCCTGGAACGAGTTCGAGGGCGAGGGGACCGCCACGGTCCACAACCCGGGCGTCGATCTCGTCTTCGGCGACGAGATGTCCGGAACCTTCAGCGAATTCGAGGCCGGTCTCAGTCTCGCCAACGATGCGGGCACCCTGTCGGGCTTCGTCACTTCGGGCGTGAAGGCCCAGGATGGATACAGCGCCATCGACCTGGCCACCGGCGTGCGCTTGCGCTGGTAGCTCTCAAGTCCCGGTTTTAATCCCCTTCTGAACCGGACAACTGGAGCGGCGGGCGATCCTTCGCCTCGCCGCTCCTTTTTAGTAGCGGAGCGCCATAAGGACCGCGTCGTTGAATTCCTTGGGCGCTTGCCAGGGGGCGAAATAGCTGGCGCGGGGCAGCGTGATCATCTGCGCGCCTGGAATAAGCTCCGCTGTCTTGGCCATATGCTCGGGCTTTACCCATTCGTCGTATTCAGCGGCCAGCACGATGACGGGCGTTTCAATTCTCGCGAGATCCTCCGCAGTATAGGCGGGCTCGCGCTCCCAGAGCGCTTCCAGCTGATCCAGCGATGCTGAAAATCCGGCAGGCGTGGCGGAGAGCCGCTCATAGTCGGCTTTCGCCCTGTGGACGTAATCGACGAAGGTCGCACTCTGGTCAGGTCGCGGCTGCAAGCCCGACCGGTCGGTGACGAGGCCGAAGGCGATCAGCTTACCAATTCGCTTCGGATAGCGCTGGGCCAGCTCCAGACCCGCGATGGCCCCGTCGCCCCAACCGACGATCGCCGGTTGCTTGATCTTGTGCGCCTTTATCAGGCGGACGACGTCGTCCGCCATGAGCCGATAGCTCAGCAGCTCCGGTGAGGCGGAGCTTCGGCCATGGCTCCGCAAATCCACCACGATCACCTGATGCGTCTGAGAGAGCGGGCCGATCTGGTTGGCCCAGTAGTCGGCGTTGCCCAGCCCCGGATGCAGCAGGATCACCGGATCGCCGCGCCCGTAGATGGCGTAGTAGAGCTCCACATCGCCGACGTCCTGGCGGCCGGTCTTCACCACCGGCGGCAACGGCGCAGTGGCTTTCAGGCTCTCCCAGCGCTGTAAAAAATCCTGTGCAACCGCGTCACCGCAGAGCGCCAGGCTCAGCGCCAGACCCGCTCCCGCCAAAGACCTTGTCCGCATGATTCCTCGCAACTTCTCTTCTTCAGAGTAGGGCTGGGGTACGCGCCATCGTCAACGGTTTGGGTTTATCGGGCGGTGGCGGTGCTGTCAGACAAACGCCAACTTGTCTCCCCTGATGCACACTGGTCGTCGCAGGTCTCGGCAATACCCTACCGCTATGCGACGGCCGCGGGCTGATCCTCGGTTAACGCAGCCAACGTCCGACGCATTTCATCGCGCTGCGCGTCCAGCTGAAAAAGGCGTCGACTCAGGATGTCGGCCGTTCGGCGACGCTGGGCGTCGGCCCCCTGGCGGTCGCCGGTAGCGAGAACGCCGGCGATCTCCTTCAAGGAGAAGCCACAGCGCCGGAGAAAGGCGATGTGTTCCAACCGAGAGAGCGCTTCACGGTCATAGAACCGCACATCGGCATCGTCGCGGCGAGGGGTCACGAGTCCCTGGGCTTCATAGAGTCTGACCGCGCGCATGGTCAGGCCGGTTCGGCGGGCTGCTTCGCCGATCATGATGTGCGGAAAAGTGGAATCCGTTCGCGGCCGAGGACGTGGGTTGTAGAACTCAATCATCGGGATCGACTTCCAGTAGGGAGGCTGTGACAAAGCCCGAGTAAGGGCTGCAAAGGTATAGGGTCATGGCTGTGAGCGACCGGGTGCATACGCTCGACCAGTCGCGGCTGATCAGACCGTTCACGCGAATTCCGTCTCGCGCCCACTCCGCGCCGAGCGTTTTCACCAGATTCTCTACGCCCGCGCCGGTCGCCACTTCCGCTGCATGGCCGGCGCCGTTGGGGTGACTGATCAGGTTTGTGATCCAGCCGCGCCCCCGCGCTCGGAGACGACGGCGTGCGAACTCCGCGCAGGCCAGGAAGACACCGTCGTAACCGGGACCGGTCACCGCGCGCCAATCGCTCAGCGTTATCTCTTTGGCACGCCGGGGAAAGGCGACTTCGGGGGCGGTCACGAGCACGTCGACGGGCCCGAACCGGGCCTCGGCCGCGTCGAACGCTTCGGCGACGGCGGCGGCGTCGGACCAATCGATATCCCGAGGCGACGCAACCGAAGCACCGCCTTGGCCAAAGGCGTCGCCGAGGCTGTCGGCCCAGCGGCCTTGCCCCGTGATCAGCACGGTGCGGCCCGCGAAGAGCCGGGGTGAAAACAGGCCGCTCATAAAATGCGCTCCCGCTGTCGGGGAGGGATGAACTCCGGGCCCGCCACCATGCGGAAGGCGTGCATGTGGCCGCCATCAATCAGGAACGTCTGGCCCGTGACGCCCCGCGCGTACGACGAACACAGCAAGGCCGCCGCCCAGCCGACTTCCTGCATCTCGCCGACCCGGCCAACCGGGGTTTGCTTGCCGCGGGCGATCAGGCGTTCGGGGTCCATGCCGCCGGGGCTGGCGGCATGTGGAAAGAAGCCTGCCGCCACGCAATTTACGCGGATGCGGTGCGGCTTCCATTCGTGGGCCAGGCTTTGTGTGATGGCGTGCACCGCGGCCTTGGCGGAGGCGGAGTGGGCGTCGCCGGGAAATCCGGTCCAGATATAGTTTGCGCCGTTGTTCACAATCGCACCGCCGCCACCCGCCGCCATACGCCGGCGGGCGAATTCGGTTGAACAGAGAAACGTGCCATCGAGCGCGATCTGGGTGACGGCGCGCCAGGCCTTTGCGCTGACCGTTTCCGAAAGCACGCCGAAATTGCCGCCCGCGTTATTGGCCAGGATGGTGACCGGACCGAGTTCAGCCTCGGCTGTGCTGAACGCCGCGGCGACTTGCTCCTCGTCGCGAACGTCCGCCCGGCAGGCGACCGCCTTGACCCCTAGCGCTTCGATGGCGGCGACACCTGCGGCGCAACGCTCGGGCGAGCGGCCAAGGACAGCGATGGCCGCGCCGGCCTGGGCGAAGGCGCGCGCCATCGCTAGCCCCAATCCGGAGCCGCCGCCGGTAACCAGGGCGACCTCGCCGGCCATGGCGTCTGGTGGCAGGAATCCGGCTTCGAAAGGCGGCGGCTGCTCGGAGCCGCTGGGGGCGTCATGCTCGCTCATGGCGCGGTATAGAGCCGGCGAGGTCTTGCTTTGGGAAAGACGTAGCTGACTCAATTGAGGTGGAGGACACAGTAGCCCAAGCCTCTGGCTCTATTCTCATAGGTCGGTTCCCAGACGTCTTGGCGCGGCGCCGTCATGGCGACTACCTAGGCAGCGTGAGTACGCACGCCGTCGAACCGCATGAGGGCCATGCCCGCGAACAAGCCTGGCGCAAGGCTGGCCTGTGGCGCGACTTGACCATGGACCAGACCTTTGAACTCGGGTGCGCGCAACGACCCGACGGGCGGCTGCTGATCCATTCCGCGGAGAAACCGCTATCGGCCCCGTTGAGCGAAATTCGCGCCAAAGGCCTCAAACTTGCCCGGTCACTCTACGCGCTGGGCGTTCGCCCTGGAGATGTCGTCGCGGTTCAGCTGCCGAACTGGGTGGAAGCCGCGATGCTTTACCATGCCGTCGCGCGCGTGGGCGGCGTCGTCATGCCGGTCATCCCGATCTACGGCGAGCACGAACTCACCCACATTCTGAACGATTCACGCGCTGTCGTGCTGTTCGCGCCTTCCCGTTGGCGAAAGGCGGACTATGTCGAACGCATCCGCAATCTCGGCCATACGCCGCATCTGAAGGCCGTTGTGGTCGTCGGCGAGGCCGGGCCTGGGACGATGTCCTGGTCCGACTTTGCGGACATGGGCGAAGATGTCCCAGTCTTCTCGCAGGACCCCCTGGCGCCTGCTTTCATGGTCTACACGTCCGGCACCACGGCGTTGCCGAAGGGCGTTCTCCACAGCGCCAACGGAATGCTCTCGGAAATCTGGCAGACGGCGATGACGAGCCCCGGCGCCGTCAGACGGCTGTCGCCCTTTCCCGCGGGCCATGTGGCCGGTGCCTTGGGAATGATCGGTCATGCCGCGCTGGGCGAGACGACGGTGTTGTTCGATGTCTGGGACGCCAGGGCGGCCGCCGAATTGGTAGCGCGGGAACGCATCACGCACCTTTCCGGCACGCCATATCACTACACCAGCCTGCTGGACGCGCAGGTCGCCGGCGGTGCTGATTTCTCCTCCCTGACCGACTGCGGCGGCGGCGGCGCCACCGTGCCCGAGGCGATGGTCGAACGGGCGGAGCGCCAGGGGATCCGCTTCTATCGTCGCTATGGGATGTCGGAACATCCGACGGTGACGCGGGGCTCCTCAGCGGCCCCGCTCGCACAGCGAATGCTGACCGACGGGCCCGCGGCGCCGGGTTGTGAGATCCGCGTTCTGAACGATGCGGGCGAAGAGCTCCCGCTCGGTTCGGAGGGCGAAGTGACGACTCGCGGCCCCGAGCTGTTCCTGGGCTACACCGATCCCGCGCTAACGGCTGAAAGCATGCTGCCCGGCGGGTGGTTTCGGACCGGCGACATCGGACGGCTCGATGACCAGGGCTGCCTGACCATCACCGACCGCAAGAAGGACATCATCATTCGCGGCGGCGAGAATATCTCGTCTCGAGAAGTCGAGGACCTGGTGATGCGGCTTCCAGATGTTCTGGAAGTCGCCGCCGTCGCCATGCCCGATCCGGTGCTGGGGGAGAAAGTCTGCGCATTCGTGCGCGCGCGAGAGGGGGCCACGATCGACGTTGAACAGGTGGACCGGGCGTTCCGGGCGTTCGGTGTCGCGCGCCAGAAGACGCCGGAGAAGCTTGTCCTGGTTGACGAACTCCCCCGCACCGCGAGCGGCAAGGTCAAGAAGGCGGAGCTGCGGGCCCTGCTGCGGAACAGCTAGGAGAAAACTCCGGCAACCCCCGCCAAAGCGGATGTGAACGATCGCGCTGGTCTGCCTAGCGTGGGCTCCACAAGAGCGGCGGGGCGGAGACGCGCATTCGATGGATATCAGGTTCACACCTGAGGAGCAGCGGTTCAGGTCTGAGGTGAGGGACTGGCTGCACGACAACGTGCCGACGGAGCCCCGCCCCACCCACTGGAGCGAGTGGCGTGACTATGATCTCGGCTGGCAGCGCACGCAGTACGAAGGCGGCTGGGCCGGTATCGCCTGGCCGAAGGAATATGGAGGCCGTGGCCTCACCCTGCTGGAGCAGGTGATCTGGTACGAAGAGTGCGCCAGGGTGAAGGCGCCGCTCCGGGGGGTCACCTCGGTCGGCGTCAATCACGGCGGCCCGACGCTCATCGCGCGAGGCGCCGAGGAACAGAAGAACTTCCACCTGCCCCGCATCCTCAAGGGCGAGGTGGTCTGGTGTCAGGGGTTTTCGGAGCCCAACGCGGGCTCGGATCTGGCCAGTCTGCGGACGCACGCGGTGATCGACGGCGAGCATCTGGTCGTTAATGGCTCGAAGATCTGGACCAGTTACGCGCACGTTGCCGACTACCAGGAACTCCTGGTGCGCACCGATCCCCAAGCGCCCAAGCACGCCGGCATCAGCTGGGTCATCTGCGATATGAAGACCCCGGGTATCGAGATCCGGCCAATCATGACCATGCTGGATCCAGGCGACCTTCATTTCTGCCAGGTTTTCTACAACGACGTTCGCATTCCGCTGTCGAACGTCGTCGGCGAGCTCAACGACGGCTGGAACGTGGCCAACGCTACGCTGGGGTTCGAGCGTGGCACCGGCTTCATAAGCGACCAGGTGTATTTCGCCGAACTCGTGGAGGACATGATCGCCCTCGTGCGCGATCGGATGGGCCGCCTCGGCCGCGTCGATCACGAACTCGACGACCTCATGGCGCGGCTTGCCGTATGCCGATCGGAGATGGCCGCCGTGCGGGCCCTGACCTACGCCACCGTTTCGCGTGCGGCGAAGGGCGTCCCCGGAAAGGAAGGTTCGATAACGCGCCTCTACTTCAGCGAGGTGCAGCAGCGTTCGCTTAGGCTGGCCATGGAACTCCTGGGTCCGCTGGGGCTGGAGCGCGGCTCGGCTCATGACTGGAGCCGCCACTACCTGCGCTCCTTCGCCAGCACGATCGCCGCCGGCAGCTGCGATGTTCAGCGCAACATTATCGGCGAGCGGATTCTTGGCCTGCCACGGGGCGCGAGGGTGTCATGATCAATCTCGTTCCCACGGAAGAACAGCGCGAGCTGGCCGACTCGGTGGCAAGCTTCCTGTCGCAGGAATTGCCGCTGTCGCGCTTTTATCCGCAGCCCGAAGCACGCCCGAACGAAGACGCCGCGCACTGGTCGCGGATGGCGAGCCTCGGCTTCTTCGGCTTGGGTCTACCGGAAGACGCCGGCGGTGTCGGCTATGGCTCGCTCGAGGAGATGCTGGTCTTCCGTGAGTTCGGCCGGTTTGCGGTCACCACCAACGCCTTGGCGGCGGTGCTCGGCGCGCACCTCGCCGTCGCCGCCGGACGCGCGGACCTGGCCAGGGCTTTCGTTCAGGCGGATAAGCGGGTCAGCCTGGCGCTTCCCATCGACCACTACCGGTCGGATGAGTTGGTCGATGCGGAGCACTATCTGATCGACGGCCGCGAAGCGGACTGGGTCCTGGTTTGGAACGAAGCCGGTGCGGGCCTCGTAACGCGGTTGGAGTTGACCAGCGTTACAGAGGCTGAGGCGCTGGACTGGACATTGCCGCTGACGCGTATCCGCTTCGGGGCCAGGCCGTCGCTGTGGGCCGAAGGCGACGAGGTTTTCCGCCACGCTGGCGTGCTGATCTCCGCCTATCTGGTCGGTCTCGCGGAAGCCGCGCGAGACGATTCCGTCGCCTATGCCAAGGTGCGCGAACAGTTCGGGCAACCGATCGGATCGTTTCAGGCCGTCAAGCATCGCTGCGCCGACATGGCCGCGCGCGCCGAGGCGGCCTGGTGTCTGGTGCTGCTGGCCGGCCTTTCGCACCGTTACGGACAGGACGACGCCGTCTTCCAGATCTCCTCGGCGCGAATGATTTCGGGGGATGCGGCCTTGAGGAACGCCGCCGACAACATTCAGAACCACGGCGCTTCGGGCTTCACCGCCGAGCTGGAAGCGCACATCCTGCTCAAGCGCGCGCATGTGATGCTGCAGCTCGGCGGCGACCGGAACGCGCAGCAGAAGCTCCTTCTGCGCCAACCGGCGCCGGTGTGATCGGGTGACCACGACCGCGGCGGAACAAGGGGCGGACAAGGCGCGCCTCGGCTTCGACGCCTGGTGGATGCTTGCGGTCCTCTTCGTCTTTTATTTTGTCGCCTGGGTCGATCGCTATTCGCTGACCATGATGGTCGAGCCGATCAAGGCCGACCTGAACCTGTCCGACTTCAAGATGAGCTTGATCCTGGGACCCGCGTTCGCCGTGTTCTACGGCGTCTTCGGGCTGCCGTTAGGGCTTGCCGCCGATCGGTTCTCCCGCCGTTGGGTGATCTTCATCGGCATGGTGCTGTGGTCGCTCGCGACCATGTCGTCTGGCCTGGCCAACACCTTCTATGGCCTGCTGATTGCCCGCATGGCGATCGGAATTGGCGAGGCGTCCCTGGTGCCTGCCGCCTATTCCCTGCTGGGCGATCGCTT
>CAMLRH010000098.1 GCA_946482375.1 uncultured Caulobacteraceae bacterium
AGGTGACGTTCGGGATCGCCTTGAGGAGATCGAAGCCACCCTCGATCTTCTGGGCCTCCAGAGCTTGCTGCGTGAACGCCGAAATCGCGATCGGCACATCCTGGATGTCTTCCTCGCGCTTCTGCGCCGTTACGATCAGGGCCTCGACCTCAGCGCCGTCCCCCGCGGCGCTTCCGGACTGGGGGTCGGCGGCTGCCTTCTCGACGACGAGGCCGCCGGAGGCTCCCTGCACCGCGTGCAGGCCGGAGCCGTCGAGCAGCATCTGCAGCGCCAGTTGCTGGGGCATGTCGCCCTGCACCGCAGGCGCGGTCTTGCCTTTCAGCAGGTCCATGCTGGCGATCACCGGGGTGTCGGCCTGGCGGGAGTAGGCGATCAGCGCGCTCGACAGCGGCTGGGCCGGGATATCGAAGCTGCGGCTGTCATCCTGCGCCAGCGCGGGCGTGGCGACGGTGATGGCGAGCGCCGAGGCGGCGGCGAGCAGGGCGCGGTTGAGCGGTCCCCGGGTGCGGTTGATCATGATTTTCCCCCGTTTCGATCGGCGCGGTGATCAGGCCGCGGCCGACGTTTCTGTCGTTGAGACGTGCGACCCGGGGCGGGTCACAGGGGGTACGCGGAAAAATACTTGCGCCGCGGCGGCTCAGCCGTTGCGCGGCGAAATGAGGATGGCGCCGTCTTCGCCGCGCGTCACCGTCACCGGCGCGACCGCCGGAAGTTCGGCCAGGAACTTGTCGATCTCGTCGGCCTTGAAGGAGGCCGCCAGCCGCGCCTCGCCCGCCGCGCCGGCCTCCAGCCGCACGCCGGGGCGATAGTAGCGGTTGAGGTCGGCGACCACGTCGGTCAGCGGTGCGTCGTCGTAGGCAAGCTGTCCCTCGCGCCAGGCCCCGGCCGCCGCCGGGGCGATCTCCACCGCCCCGACCCGGGCGCTGGTGACGATCGGGCCGAGCCCGGCGTCCCGCGCCCTCACCCGCTGCCCGGCTTCCAGCCGGCGCACGACGGGTCCGCGACCCAGCACGCCGTTCGGCCGCACCTCGACGATGCCGTCGAGCACGCCGACCTCGACCTTCCCCGCGCCGCGTTTGACGTCGAAGCTGGTGCCGATGTCGCGGATTTCGGTCCCGCCGGCGTCGACCACGAACGGGCGGGCGTTGTCGGCCACCTCGAAGAAGGCCTCGCCGCGCACCAGCCGCACGCGCCGCTCGCCGTCGGTGAAGTCGGCCTTGATTTCCGAGCTGGCCCCAAGCGTCACCTTGGTGCCGTCGGGGAGGGTGATGGGGCGAATCTCGGCGACCAGCGTGCTGGCCTCGATGTCCGGCCGGTCGAGCAGCGCGGGCAGGACGAGCACCGCCGCCAGGGTCGCCGCGATGGCGCCGAAGGCCGCCCGGCCGCGCCACGCCGGCCGTTCCGGCTCGAGCGGCTCCAGCTCCGCCAGCGACGACAGCGAGGCCACGTCGGCCAGCGTGCGGCTGACCGCCTCGAACGCCTCGGCGTGGCGCGGGTCGGCGGCCCGCCAGGTCTCGAACGCCTCGGCTTCGGCCGGCGTCAGGCGGGTCATCTCGTGGCGGGCCAGCCACTCGGCGGCCTCGCGGTCGATGTCGGCTCCCGTGCGTTTGCGCTCAGCCAGCATCGCGGCCTCCCTCGTCAGCTTCGCGCAGGGCCTTGTTGCAGAGCGCCACGGCCTCGGCGAACAGTTGCGTCACCCGCGTCGGCGAGATGCGCATGCGCCGGGCGATCTCAGTGTAATTCAGGCCGTGGATGGCGTGCATAACCAGCACCTTGCGGCGGCGGGGCTCCATGGCGCGGACGGCGGCGTCGACGATGGCCAGCCGCTCCCTACCCGATAAGACGCGTTCGCCGTCGGCATTCGCAGACCCGCCGGAAAGCTCGACCAGCGCCACGTCGGCCGACAGCCGCGTGCGCACCGCCTCGCGGCGGCGATGGTCCATCGCGATGTTGTGGACGGCGCGGTAGAGGAAGGCGCGCGGGTTGGCGACCTCGGCCGCCCCCTCCATCGCCGCGAACCGGGCGAACGCGCCCTGGGCGATGTCCTCGGGGTCCGGCGGCCCGGCGCCGAAGGTGCGCCGCGCATAGGCGGTCAGCTCGGCCCAATGGCGCCGGTAGAGCTGCGCCAGCGGCGCATCCCCGGGCGGCTCCTCCGCCGAATAGACCAGCACGGGCCGGGCTTCCGAAATGGCGCGTCTCCCACGCATACGTACGTACGCACAAGCGTCCGCCCCGCTTCGGAAGCCGTCAAGCGCACGCAAATGAGGCGGCGAGTTCTCACCCGCCGCCCCAAGTGTTCCGGTTCGAAGGGGACCGAAACCGGGAGTTAGAATTCCTGCCTGATCGACAGGCCGATCAACCGCGGATCGAGCGTGAAGACGTTGGTGGTCAACGCCGCATCGTCGGAGTTCAGGAAGGCGTCGGTAATCGGCGTGTCGTCGAGGATGTTCTTGGCGTACAGCTCGATCTTCAGGCCATTGTCGTTCTCGACCCACACCGACAGGTTGGCGTTGTACCAGCCGTGGAGCTTGTCATACGGGTCCGAATTATAGACCCGGTGCCACGACTGCGATTGCCAGTAGGCGTCACCGCGGATCGTCGCCCGCCAGCCTTCGAGAATGTCGATGCCATACTGGGCGCCGATGTTCATCGTCCAGTGCGGCGCGTTGGGAAGCTCGTTGCCGCCGAGTTCGTCCCGGATGCCCGCGCCGCCGTTGAGGTCCACGCGGCCGTCCGTCCCGTCGTAGATGGAGACGTCGTAGGGTTGCCCCGTGGACGGGTCGGTCGGTATGGCCGGGACGTTCAGGAGGAACCCGCGCAACCCGCCACAGATCATCCAATAGGAGCCGAGCGCGGGCTCGCCGTTCAGATAATCCTCCGCCACCCCGACCGGCACGACACAGTTCGACGGCAACTGAACCCAGGGCTTGACCAGCACGAAGTCTTCGTTGCCCTGCGTCCGGTTCATGATGTCGATTGAGGATTCACCGTCGGCGATCTTCGTATCGAGATAACCCAGGTTGGCGACGATCTGCAGATTTCGCGACGGAGCGAACCGCGTCTCGAATTCCAGACCCCAAACCTGGGCGTCGAAATTCTCGTTGACGGCTGTCCGGTCGCGGATTTGGGAGACCTGATAATCCTTGTAGTCGTAGAAAAAGGCGTTGGCGTTGAACATCAACGCCCCACCCAGCAGGGTGTTCTTGGCTCCGATTTCGAACGCGTCGACAAATTCCGCTTCGAAGGTCCGGTCGTACTCGACAGCCGTGAGCTCGAGAACCGGGAAGCGGACAGGGGGGTTGAGGAAGAAGAGGTTGATCAGGAACTCGGGCGCGCCCGACGCCTCGGCCTGGGCCAGGGCCTCGTCGAACGTCGCAAAGCCCGGAGAAGGCGGGTTCGCGCCGCCGCCCTTATAGCCGCGTGAATAGAACGCGTAGAGCAGCGTCTGATCGGTGAAGTCCAGCGCGGGCTGCCAGTCGAGGCCGAGCCGACCCGTCCATTCGCCCCATTCCTGATAGATCGGGTCTTTCTCGGGATAGCCGCGGTTGACGGTGCCCCCACCCCTGAGGCCGGGAGCGAGCAGCACCTGGCTGGGGACGGGGATGAACTTCTTCTGGTCATCGGTGTAGCGAAGGCCGGCCGTCAGCTTCAGGTCTTCCTGGATGTTCCAGTAAATCTCGCCGAACACCGCCTTCGATTTCAGCTCATAAGGATTTCTCGAGCGGAAGTAATTGTGCCCATCTCCCTGAAAGTTCTCGCCGACGTTCAGCGGGTTGGTGTCGATATAGGGGCATATCGCGCGTGGATCGCCCGAGGGAACGGGCGACGTTCCAGGTCCGGCCAGATGGAAGAAATTCGAACTTGGGCAAACGCTGAAGGTCAGATCGACCGGCCCGACCAGCATCATCATCGGCGGCGTCGTCGCGAGCGCCGTGAGCAGATTGTTGAAGACATAGTAGTCGGCGAGAGCTTCGAACTCGGTGTAGTTGGCGCCGGCGCTGAAGTTCACGGGCCCGTCGAAATCTGACTGCAGTCTGATCTCCTGGCTGAACTGCTTGCCCTCGACCTGGGAGATATCGAACGCGGCCATCCGATCCGAGCAGCCAAGCTGTGGGTCGCAGAAGCGCCCGCCGGGCGCCAGCTGTCGGAAGTCACCGTTGTCACCCGCCCTCAGGGTCAGGGTGTCGGTAAAGACCGGCTGGGTATTGAACCGGTTGAAGTCCTGGAAGGAGTAGACCTGGTCTTCGTTGTACGCGGTCTGGGAAAACAGCGTCAGAGACTCCCCGACATCGACTTCGAAGTTGAGTTCGATCACGTCGGCCTGGGCCGTGTATTTCGGGTCCAGGATGGAGGCGATGGTCCGAAGATCGTGCGACTGTTGCCCGCCGGCGTAGGGGTCCTGAATCTTCAGCAGGGTCTTCGGCCGGTTGGTCGTCACGTCCCTTCCGAGAGAATAGAGCACCGCGCACAAGGACCCGCAGTCCGCGCCCAGAACGAGCGGCGCGAAAACGAACGGCAGGGCAAGGCCGTTCGGCATGTCGAAGGCGCCCTTGTCGTAGAGGTTGCCGGGCAAGCATCCCTGGCTGAACAGGGCCGGCCGCAGCTGGGCGATGTATGGATTTGACGGATCGGTCACCACGTTGGTTTCGCCCACGGTCTGGCGGCCCGCGTCGTGGTGGCAGAGCTGCTTGCCCGTGCGCGAGCGGTTGTCGTCCTCCTCGAACCGCTCCCAGATCAGATTGCCGCGCAGCCAGTTCGTCGGCTCGAACCCGATGCTAAGTCGCGTCGACCACAGGTCGCGGCCGTTGATCGGGTTGCCGGTGAGCTCGTTGAAATCATAGCCCTGCCGGTCGGTGAGCGCGCCGGCCAGACGGATCGCCAGCCTGTCGTTGACCAGCGGGACGTTGACCATCGCCGAGACGCGCCGGGTGTCGTAGTTGCCGACCTCGCCCTTGATGAACCCTTCGAAGTCGTCGAGGTCAGGCTTGGCCGAGATGATGTTGATGACGCCGCTGGTGGCGTTACGACCGTAGAGCGTGCCTTGCGGCCCGCGCAGCACTTCAACCCGTTCGACGTCGAAGTATTCCTGCTCGAACAGGCGGTTCTGGATCAGGGTGGTGTTGTTGAAGGCCACGGCCACGCCCGGATCGGTCGTGGCGGAAATCGCCTTGGTGCCCACGCCGCGAATACTAAAGTTGTAGCTGGTGAAGTTCGACTTCGAGAAGGTGACGTTGGGAATGGCCTTCAGCAGGTCGAAACCGCCTTCGATCTTTTGCTCCTCCAGCGCTTCCTGAGTAAAGGCGCTGATCGCGATCGGCACGTCCTGAATATCTTCCTCCTTCTTCTGCGCCGTGACGATCAGGGCCTCGACTTCAGCGCCGTCCCCCGCGGCGCTGCCCGACTGGGGGTCGGAGGCGTCCACGATCATGAAGGTGTTGCCTTCGCGGCGGTAGGTCAGGCCGGTGCCGGCGAGCAGCTGCGTCATCGCGGCCTGCTCATCGCCGCCGGAAACACCCTGGCTCGTTTTCGACCTCGTCAGTTCAGGTGAGAAAATCACCTGGTGGCCGGTCTGGCGGCCGAATTCGTAGAGGGCGGAGGCCAGGGATTGAGGCGCAAGCTCAATGCGTGAATCTTCCTGCGCGAATGCTGGACTGGCGCCAAGTAAAAGCGCGCTCGCAGCAACGCCGATCATCAACCGCGCGCAGCGCGATTTTGCCGAATACCCCATCGTTATTCCCCCCTTATTCTGGTCGAGAGCCTCTTGCCCCTGACCGCTAAGACGGAAACCGTCGGGAACGCCCCTAGGCCTCGACCGCAACTTTCTCAGCGAAGCGCGACCACGCGCACCTTACCTTCCGGGTCTTCCTTCAACTCGGCCACGCCGTATCCTTTCAGCGCCTCCGAGAACGCCGCCAGGTCGCCGACCGCGTAAATGCCGCTCAACCGCCGCTGCGCCAGCATCGGATCATCGACGACCATCTTCTTCATCGAATACCGGTTCATTTCTTCGACGATGTCGCCCAATGCTTCGTCGTCGAAGACGATCTGGCGATGAAGCCAGCTGGTCTCGCGGGTGGTGTCGGTGCGGGTCAGCCGCCAGTCGGCGTCGTCGGGCGCCACCAGCTGCGAACCAGCCGACATTTCCGTGGCCTGTTCGGTCGCGGCGACGGCGCCGCGCGACGGCCTTGCGGGCTCCGGCGCCTTTGCCGATTCCACGCGCACCTTGCCTTCGACCAGCACCACCTTCAGCGCCCCGCCGTCAACGCGAACGTCGAAGGCCGTGCCCAGCGCCGTCACCGTCCGCCCAGCCGCGTGGACCACGAACGGGTGCCGGGCGTCCTTCGCCACCTTGAAGTAGGCCTGACCCTTTTCGAGATAGACGCGCCGCGTGTCGGCGTCGGCGCGGGTGCGCACCACGGTGTCGGTGTTCAGCGTCACCACCGATCCGTCGGGCAGCGTCACCGTCGCCTGCTGCCCAACCGCCGTGCGGAAGGACTGTGTGGCCAGCGGCTTGGGTCCCGAGGCCCACCAGGCGCCGAGCCCCCCCGCGCCGATGATCGCCGCCGCGAACGCTGCCGCCATGGCCCGTCGCGAGGGCCGGCTCCACTCGACCGCGCGCAGAACCTGCCGCCGACGGGCCTCGACGCGCGGCTGCCCCTCCGCCGCGGCCGCGGCGGCCCACAGCCACTCGACCTCCTCGTAGGCCTGCCGGTTCTCCGGCGCCTCCGCGAGCCAGGCTTCGAACGCCTCTTCCTCGTTCTCGGACAGCGGCCCGCGTGAGGCGCGCATCAGCCAGTCGACCGCGGCGTCGGTATGCGGATCGGCCCTGTCCTGCGCCCGGCCCGTCATGACGGCGCCCCCACGCGTTCGCGGAGCTGGCGGAAGGCGCGCCGCATCAGCTCCTCCACCGCCTTCACGGAAATGCCCATGCGCCGGGCCGCCTCCTCCTGCGTCAGCTGCTCGAAGCGCACGAGGAAGAAGGCCTGGGCGCTGCGCGGCGGCAACGCCTCCAGCGCGCTGACGACCCGGCCCAGCGCTTCGCGGCTGATGACGATCCGCTCGGGCGAGACGTCGTCGATAAGCTGGTCGGCGGCGGTCAGGTCCTCCTGCGCGCCCCATCGCCAACCCCGCTGGCGGTGGCGGTCGGCAAGCACGCTGCTGGCGGTGCGGAACAGATAGCGCTCGATGTTGGCGATCGCGCCCACGCCGCCGTCGCGCGCCTGCAGCTTGACGAACACCTCCTGGACCAGGTCGTCGGCCTCGCCAGCCGGCGCCCGGCGCAGAAAATAACGGCGCACCGCCGGCCCGTACTGGACCATCCAGGCGCGCAGGTCCTCGTCGCGCCCAGCCCCCACGGACGGCGCCGCCACACTCATCGGAGGTCTTGGCGAGGACGCCATGCTCTCCCACCCAGCCGGGCGCGCGTAGTCGCCCTAAGTCTGAATGACGGAAAAGACGGCGGCTACCCCTAGGTCTTCGGTGATAATTTTCTGGGATTGGTAGGCCCGGCAGGACTCGAACCTGCAACCAGACCGTTATGAGCGGCCGGCTCTAACCATTGAGCTACGGGCCCCCTTGAGGCGCTTGCGGGTTAGCACGCCCCCCCGGCGCGTTAAAGCCGCCGTTCAGGTTCGGCGGTCCAGCTTGCCGGAACCGGGGGGTAAGCTTGGCCGTTCGCGCTATGATCGACGGCTCATGGAGACGACCTGATGACTTCCCTATTCCGCGCTGCGGGCCTGGCGGCCCTGATCCTGGCGGGTTCCGCCGCGGCGGCTTCGGCGCAGACCAATCCCGCTCCGCCCGAACTGGCCGACACCATGTTCCGCGCCACGACGCTGAACCTCGCCTCCTATGGCGAGAGCACGGTGGCGCCCGACAAGGCGACCATCACGCTGGGCGTCCAGACCGACGCGCCGACGGCCGCCCAGGCCATCACCGACAACGCCAACAAGATGAGCCGCGTCATCGCCTCGCTGAAGAAGGCGGGTCTGACCGACCGTGAGATCCAGACCTCCAACCTCAGCCTCAATCCGCAATACGTCTATCAGGAGAACCTGCCGCCGCGCCTGACGGGCTACCAGGCCTCCAGCCAGGTGATCGTCACGGTGCGCGAGCTGAACCGGCTGGGCCAGGTGGTCGACGCCACCGTCAACGCCGGCGCCACCAACGTCGGCGGCATCAGCTTCGGCATCGACGACCCGACCGAGGCCGAGAACCAGGCCCGCGTCAAAGCGGTGGAAAACCTGCGCGCCAAGGCCGACCTCTATGCGCGGGCCATGGGCTATCGCGTGGCCCGGCTGGTCACCCTGAACGAGGGTTCGAACTACGCGTCACCGCCGCCGCCCATGCCGCCGATGATGATGCGCGCGGAAAGCGCCAAGTACGACGCCTCAACCCCGATCTCGCCCGGCGAGACCAAGGTCCGCGTCGACATCTCGGCCACCTACGAGCTGAGCCGTTAGCGCCCAGCCTTCGTCAGCGCGTTCTCCAGCCGCAGCTTGATCTCGCGGCCGGGGAGCGCGCGCTCGCCTTCCATGACGGCGGCGTAGAACAGGCCCTCGCGGGCTTGCACGGGCCCGGCCGCCCAGCCAACCGTGGTCGAGCCGTCGGGCTTGCTGGGGCAACTGATGGCGGTCTCGAAGGCCTTGGTCGCAGCCGCCTCGGCCAGCAGATCGACCGTAGTGACGTTGTCGCCGCCGGCGCAGGCGGGCAGCTGGCGGGCGCAGGTCATGCGGGTGCCGTAGCGCCAGGCGACGTGGCCCTCGGCGTTCACCAGCAACACACAGGTGTTGTAGTCGCCGATGGCGCTGCCGACGGCGTCTGCGAGCACAGCCTTGTCGACGCCCTCGATGGCGGGCGAGCAGGCGGAAGCGGCAAGGGCGAAGGTCAGCGCGGCGAGATGGCCGCGCACGGTCAGGCCGCCTTCTTCAC
>CAMLRH010000099.1 GCA_946482375.1 uncultured Caulobacteraceae bacterium
TCCTGCTGCTGGAGATGGACACGCCGGGCGTCACGGTGCGCTCGCTGCCGACGCTGGACGGGCCCGTCGACGGCCAGCAGGAGATCAACCAGGTCTTCTTCGAGAACGTTCGCGTGCCGGTCGCCAACCGCATCGGCGAAGAGGGCAAGGGCTGGACCTACGCCAAGTACCTGCTCGAGTTCGAGCGCGGCAACGCCTACGCGCCCGGTCTGATGAACATGCTGAAGAAGGTCCGCCGCATCGCCTCGGCCGAACTGGCCGACGGCGGCGAGCCGCTGATCCGCGACCCAGATTTCAGACAGAAGCTGGCCGAGATGGAAATCCGCGTCGAGGCGCTGAACGCCACGGAGATGCGCATCTTTTCGGCCATGAGTTCGGGAAAGTCCGTTGGCGCCGCGTCCTCGATGCTGAAATTGACCGGCTCTGAGGCGCAGCAGGCGATCACCGAACTGACGCTGGAGGCGGTCGGGAACTACGCCCTGCCGTTCGTGGCCGACACCTGGGCCAAGACCAACGAGGGTCGCGCCGGCCCCGACTATGCCGCGCCGGCCGCGCCCGCCTACTACAACTACCGCAAGGCCTCGATCTACGCCGGGTCCAACGAGATCCAGAAGAACATCATGGCCAAGCTGGTGCTGGGGCTTTGACTCCCTTCTCCCTCGAGGGAGGAAGGGCCGGGGATGGGGGTGAGCGCAGTGAGGTGACAGGTACGCCCGTGAGACTCTGCGCCTAACGATACTCTCGCCCATCTCAGCGGCCACACCCCCGCCCAACCCTCCCCCCTCGAGGGGGAGGGCTAAGAGTGGATCAGGGCCGCGCGTTCCTCGGGCGTCAGCATCCGCCACTTGCCCTCCGGCAGGTCGCCGAGGGTGATCGGCCCTACGCGGATCCGGAAGAGGTCGACGACCTTCAGCTCGACCAGGTCGCACATGCGCCGGATCTGGCGGTTGCGGCCTTCCTTGAGGATGAAGCGCAGGGTCTGCGCCCCCGCCATCGTCACCTTCGCAGGTTTCAACTGACGCCCATCGAGCTGCAGTCCGTGCCGCAGCAAGCCGACCTTCCTGTCGGTGATCGGGCCGGCGACGCGGACGATGTATTCCTTCTCCAGTTCCGACGCGGGGCCGATCACGGCCTTCGCCACCACGCCGTCCTCGGAGAGGATCAGCAATCCGCGCGAGTCCTGGTCGAGACGCCCCACGGGCGCGAGGCGGCTGTCGCGGCCGGGAATGTGCGTCGCTTCGCCGACCAGGCTGGCGCGCTTCAGCAGCCGCACCGCCGGTGTCTGCCCATGCTCCGGCTGGGAGGAGACGAACCCCACCGGCTTGTGGAGCATGACGGTCAATGCCGAGCCCAGTTGGGTCTCCGCCCGGTCGGCCAGCACCAGCGTCTGTCCCGGCTCGATCTTGCGCCCGGGATCGCTCACGGCTTCCCCGTCGATCGTGACCAGTCCTTCGGCGATCAGCCCCTCTGCTTCACGGCGGGAACACACGCCGCTTTGCGCCAGCCAGCGGTTCACCCGCTGGGGTTCAGGCTGCTCGTAACGGCGTGTCCAGGCCATATCCGTTCTCTATGAGGACCCATATGTCGCGCCAAGCCGTTTAGAAGCCGATGGCCGATCGTCGCAGCAAGCCGGGGCTTCTCGTCGCCACCTTCGTGGTGCTGGCGGTGTTCGGCGCTCTGATCGGATGGGCCTTCTACGCCTCCTCGCAACTGGAAGGTGGCTGGGAGAGCCTGCGGCCTATCCTGCCGATGGTGATCTTCGGGCTGGTGCTGGTCGGCGGCCTGACCGGCGCGTTGATGTGGCTGGCCTTCTATTCCTCGAAGGCCGGCTACGACGAGCCCTTCGAATGGGACGACGACCAGCCCTAGAAGTTGAGCTTCAGGCCGGGCCGGGGCCAGCGCGCCTTGTACAGCTTGCCCGTGCCGGACGCCGTCACCCAGGCCGTCTGCATGTCGGCGCCACCGAAGCAGATGTTGGTGCAGAGCAGGTCGGGGAACGGGTAGTGCTCGGTCGCGCCACCCGGGTCGAAGGCGGTGATCCCGCCGTTGATAATGGTCGCCACACAGACCTTGCCGCTCGCTTCCACCGCCAGGCTGTCGAGCAGCTGGTAGCCCGGCAGGTTGCAGACCACGCGGCCCGGCTGGAACGGCGGACTTTCGGCCAGTTCGCCCGGTGCGGCGACGTCGAACGCCCACAGCCGGCCGAGCATGGTGTCGGCCATGTAGACGACCTTTTCATCGGGCGAGAGGCCGACGCCGTTCGGCGAGACGAAGTGCTCGCGCAGGCGGGTGATCTTCGAGCCGTCCGGCAGGGCGTAGTAGAGTGCGCCGAACTTGCGCCCCTCCGGCGTTCCGCAACCGTGATCGGTGAACCAGAAGCCGCCCTGCCTGTCGAAGACGAGGTCGTTGGGCCCGACCAGCTTCTTGCCGTCGCACTCGGAATAGAGAGTCGTCAGCTCGCCGGTCGTCATGTCGTAGCGCTGGATGTAGCCGCCGGTGTGCGTGGGCGGCGTCGGGCCGGGGATCAAGAGGCCCTCCTGCTCGATCCATTGGAAGGAGCCGCCGTTGTTGGTGATGTAGATCGCGCCGTCGGGCCCGATGGCGGCGCCGTTGGGGCCGCCGCCGGTCTCGATCACCGTCTCCTTGCGACCGTCTGGGTGCACCCGCGTGAGACGTTGGGCGGCGATCTCGGTGAGGATGACCGAGCCGTCGGCCATGGCGATGGGGCCTTCGGGGAAGCGGAGACCTTCGGCGACGAGTTCGATGTCCATGACGTCCTCCCTCTCTCTGGAAGGACGATAAACAGCCGTTTGAACGAGCGCTAGCGCCGTTCCAGCACCCGGAAGGTGAAGGGGTGTTCGTCGAACTCGCCGGCGGGGCGGGATTCACGGCGAACCTCTTCCCATTCCACCTCGTCGAAGGGCGGGAAGAAGACGTCACCCTCTACGTCCGCCTCAACCTCGGTAAGGTAGAGCCGCCTCGCCTTCGGCAGCGCCAGCTCAAACAGCGCCGAGCCGCCGATGACGCAGACCTCCTCGACGCCGTCGTCGGTCGCCTGCTCGCGGCCGAGCTGAACGGCTTCGGAGAAGGTCTCGCAGGCGACGGCGCGCTCAGGCTCGAACGAGCCGTCGCGCGACAGCACGATGTTGGTCCGCCCCGGCAGCGGCTTCTTCGGCAGCGAGTCCCAGGTCTTGCGCCCCATGATCACCGGCTTGCCGAGCGTGTTGGCCTTGAACCAGGCCATGTCCGACCGCAGCCGCCACGGCAGCTGCCCGTCACGGCCGATAACGCCGTTGCGGGCTCTCGCCACCACCAAGGCTAGATGGACGCTCATGGGTCCCCACTTCCGCTCATCCCCGCGAAAGCGGGGACCTAGGCTTTTTATGAAAAGCAGCCACGCGGCAAGTCAGCCAACCAAAAACACCTGGGTCCCCGCCTTCGCGGGGATGAGCGGATTACGAGCCTAAACCGCCACGTCCGCCTTGATGTGCGGGTGGGGTTGGTAGCCCTCGAGCTGGAAGTCCTCGTACTCGAAGGCGAAGAGGTCGCGTTTTTCGGCGATCTTCAGGGTCGGGAAGGGCAGGGGTTCTCGCGCGAGCTGCGTCTTCGCCTGCTCAATGTGGTTCAGGTAGAGGTGGGCGTCGCCGAAGGTGTGGACGAACTCGCCGGGCTTCAGGCCGACCACCTGCGCCACCATCATCGTCAGCAGGGCGTAGCTGGCGATGTTGAACGGCACGCCCAGGAAGACGTCGGCGCTGCGCTGGTAGAGTTGGCAGGAGAGCTTCCCGTCGGCCACGAAGAACTGGAACAGGCAGTGGCAGGGCGGCAGCGCCATCTCGTCCACGTCGGCCGGGTTCCAGGCCGACACGATATGCCGACGGCTGGAGGGGTTGGTCTTCAGACCCTCGATGAGGCCCGCGATCTGGTCGATGACCCGGCCGTCCGGCGCCGCCCACGAGCGCCATTGCTTGCCGTAGACGGGGCCGAGCTCACCGTTCTCGTCGGCCCACTCGTCCCAGATGGTGCAGCCGCGCTCCTGCAACCAGCGCACGTTGGTGTCGCCGCGCAGGAACCAGAGCAGTTCGACGGCGATCGACTTGAACGGCAGCCGCTTGGTGGTCAGCAGCGGGAAGCCTTGGGCGAGGTCGAACCGCATCTGCCGCCCGAAGACGCCGAGCGTGCCCGTGCCCGTGCGGTCGTCGCGGCGGGCGCCGTTCTCGAGGATGTCGTCCAGCAACGCCAGATATTGCCGTTCGGGATGATCGGCGGCGGCGCGGGCTTCGGCGATGGGCGCGTGGGCGTTCATGGGTGAGAACCTAGCACGGAAGGCTGGCCCGATTCGGCCAATTCCGCCGCGCGGCTCCGCCGTCATCCACAGAAACGGCCCACTTACTTGCCAAGCGCACGATTTCGCCGAACATTCCTTTCAAACGAAACCATCGAGGTGAGAGATGCGCCTACTTGCATTGACGATCGGACTGGCGTTCGCCGCGACCCCGGCGCTCGCGAACGACGCCCAGCCGGTCGACGCCGACGCCGGCAAGAAGGTCTGCAAGAGTGTGAACCGGACCGGGTCGATCGTCCCCAAGCGGATCTGCAAGACCCAGGCGGAGTGGGATCAGCTGGCCGAAGCGACCCAGATGATGCTGCGTGGCATAACCGGAACCGGCGCGATCAACGGAAGCGCCCCGCAGGAAAAGCCCATCTTCCCAAACGGGCAGTAAGTTCGGACCGCGGGTTGCCAAACGCGCGACTTGCCGAACATTGACGACTAGCCAAACCCTGGGGTGAGAGAGTCCCGCGAGTCCATGGATCGCCAAGGCCCTCCCTTGCGCCGCAACGAAGCGAGAGCGGCCAAGCCCAGCCTGTAAGTTCCGCTACCTGACAGCTTCATTCAACGCCGGTTCATGCGGCGCGGCTCATAGCTGCGACCGAGGACGCTTGTATGGGCCAGTTGCGCCCCGGAGTTGGTGAAGATGAAAAGGATTTTGGCGACGGCTCTGGTGCTGTCGTTGCTGGGTGGAACCGCCACCCTGGCCCAGTCCAACGACGATCGCCGCGAGGCGCGTCAGGAGCGGCGGGCCGAAAAGCAGGAAAAGCGCGAAGATCGCCGCGAACGGAAGGCCGAGAAGCGCGACGAGCGCAGGGACCGCGCCGCTCCGGCCGTCGCTCAGCGAAACATCCGTGAGCAGCGCCAACGCGTTCAGGAAAAGCGCGAACGGGTCCAGGAGCGTCGCGAGGATGTCCGCGAGCGCCGCGACCAGTTGCAGGAGCGCCGCCAGGATCTTCGCGAGGCCCGTCGCGACGGGGCGGATGTCCGCGAACAGCGCCTGCGCCTGCAACAGCAGCAAGACCGCCTGCAGCAGCAACGTGAGCGCGTCCGTGACCAGCGCGACCGTGTCCAGCGGCAGCGCGAACGGGTGCAGGAGCGCGCCGCCAACCAGCGCTATGAGTGGCTGCGCAACCACCGGCCGGGCGGCTACCGCATCCGTGATCGTGACCGCGACCGCACCTGGTACGACGCCGGTCGCTGGCAGCGCAGCTACCACGCCCAGCACCGCTATCGGGCGCCGCGCTACATCCAGCCGAGTGGCTGGTACGTGCGGGCGTGGAGCTTTGGCGACATCCTGCCGAACCGTAGCTGGTACGGGCAGAACTATTACCTCGACTGGTTCCGCTATGGCCTGCCTCGGCCGCCGATCGGGACCGAGTGGGTTCGCATGCGCGACGACGCCATTCTGGTCGACATCTGGTCGGGACGCGTGTTAGCCGTGTACTACGATCTCTTCTGGTAAGAAGATTTGGGTGAGGGGAAAGGGCCTTGGCGGTGACGTCGGGGCCCTTTTCTTTTCAGCCATTGCCTTGACGAACGGGCAAAAAACCGCTGGATAGCGCCGCCTTTGCCGCACCTGCGTTGCGCATCTGCGGCGCCTTCGACCTGTCCTGGAGAAGAATCATGCGCGTCTATTACGACCGCGACGCCGACCTCGCCCGCATCCTGGACAAGAAGATCGCCATCGTAGGCTACGGCTCCCAGGGCCACGCCCACGCGCTGAACCTGCGCGACAGTGGCGTAAAGAACGTCGCCGTCGCCCTGCGTCCCGGCTCCGCCTCCGCCAAGAAGGCCGAGAGCGAGGGCCTCAAGGTGATGACCGTCGCCGACGCCGCCAAGTGGGCCGACGCGCTCATGGTCCTGGCCCCCGACGAGCACCAGCGCGCCATCTACGCCGACGAGATTGCTCCCAACATCCGTGATGGCGCGGCCCTGCTGTTCGCCCACGGCCTGAACGTCCACTTCGGCCTGATCGAGCCCAAGAGCACCGTCGACGTGCTGATGGTGGCGCCCAAGGGCCCCGGCCACACCGTGCGCGGCGAATATCTGAAGGGCGGCGGCGTGCCCTGCCTGATCGCCATCCACCAGGACGCCACCGGCGGCGCGATGGATCTGGGCCTGGCCTATGCCTCCGCCATCGGCGGCGGCCGCTCGGGCGTCATCGAGACCAACTTCCGCGAGGAATGCGAAACCGACCTGTTCGGCGAGCAGGCCGTGCTCTGCGGTGGTCTCGTCGAGCTGATCCGCGCCGGCTTCGAAACGCTGGTGGAAGCCGGCTACGCGCCGGAGATGGCCTACTTCGAGTGCCTGCACGAGGTGAAGCTGATCGTCGACCTCATCTACGAGGGCGGCATCGCCAACATGAACTACTCGATCTCGAACACGGCCGAATACGGCGAGTACGTCACCGGCCCACGCATTGTAACGGCCGAGACCAAGGCCGAGATGAAGCGCGTGCTCGAGGACATCCAGTCGGGCCGCTTCGTGCGCGATTTCATGGCCGAGAACACGGTCGGTCAGCCGAGCTTCAAGGCCACCCGCCGCCGCAACGCCGAGCATCAGATCGAGGAAGTGGGCGCGCGCCTGCGGGCCATGATGCCCTGGATCGGCAAGAACAAGCTGGTCGACAAGGCCCGCAATTGATCTTCCCCCTCTGGGGGAAGTCCGGCGAAGCCGGGAAGGGGGCCTGCTGAACTTGCCCCCTCAGTCGTTTCGCGACAGCTCCCCCAGAGGGGGAGCATCCTGCTACACATCGCCCGATGCGCAGGATCACCTCGATCTATCTGGCCGGGCCGGAAGCCTGGTACCCGGACGCGGCCAACCATGCCGCCGCCCAGCGCGCGACCTGTGAGCTTGCCGGCTTCGTCGCCCTGACGCCCGCCGACCTCGTCGCGACCTCTGGGGGCACGGAGGTGGCGGCGCGCGAACTCTACGCCGCCCGCACCGCGCTGATGCGCCGGGCGGACGCGGCGGTGATCAACCTGACCCCCTGGCGCGGTGTGTCCTGCGACGCCGGCGCGGCGTTCGAGGCGGGCTTCGTGGCCGCGCTGGGCAAGCCGGTGCTCGGCTTCCTCAACGTCTCGGACGAGATCGACGCCGAATACCGCGACCGCGTCGAGGCGCTGATCGGCGCCCAGCTGGACGAGCACGGCCATTGGCTGGACGTGGACGGCTGCCTGATCGAGGACTTCGGCCTGCCCGAGACGCTGATGCTGTGGGCCGAGGCGCGGCGGCTCTACGTCATCGTCACCGAGGACCCGCTCGGCGACCTCACCGGCCTGCAACTCTGTCTGGACGCGCTCAGGCTCTATGCAGACTAACCACTCGCTTCCGCTCATCCCCGCGAAAGCGGGGACCCAGGCTTTTTCTGAAACCCACGGTGCTCTCCGATAAAACACCTGGGTCCCCGCTGTCGCGGGGATGAGCGGGTATTGGGTTTCAATCCCAATCCAGCGCGGCTCGCCCCCGCAGGATCGCTTCGACCTCGGCGGTGTGTTTCCCGCCGTCGCGGTTGTGCAGCACCAGCGGCGGCAGCAGAACAAGCGGCGCCTTGCCGGTCTTCACGGCTCGCACCAGAACCCGCTTGGCCGGCTCGTCGGCGAAGGGGTGGATCGGCCGGATGCGAAACGACCCCATCGTCGGGATTGCCAGCAGGTCGGCCAGCCGGTCGGCGCGGTGGATGACGGTGACGGTCCCACCCTCTCGCACCGCCTTGGACAGGAAGGTCAGCCAGGCGCCCAGGCCGTCGTCGGCCATCCAGGCGCCGGTCTTGGCCGGATGCGGCGCGCGCAGTTCGTTCGGATCGTCGAAGAAAGGCGGGTTGGCGAGGGTGTGATCGAAGGGTTCCATGCGGAGCGCTCGGAAACCGTCAGCCACGTCGCCCGCGACCGCCCGCACTCGCTCTTCGAGTTCGTTGAGCGCGATATTCTCCCCCGCCAGCCTCAGCGCCTCCGGGTCCCGCTCCACGCCGACGAACCTCGCCTCGGGGTTCCGCGCCGCCGCCGCCAGCAGCGCCCCGCCCGCGCCGCAGCCGGCTTCGATGACCCGATCGCCGGCTTTGGCCTGACAGGCGGCGGCCAGCAGGGCGGCGTCGGCGCCCGCGCGATAGCCGGCCTTCGGCTGGCGCAGCTTGATGCGGCCGTCGAGAACCCCGTCCTCGGTAACCTTCATGCGACGCGCGAGCCCCTTGTGCCTGCCTCCACCGTGACCTATCCCGTCAGCATTGTCGCCCGCAACGGCGGCGGCCGGAGCTTCAGCCCGATGGCTTTCGAGAACGCCAAGACCGAGCAGGCCCGCAAGCCGGGTTCGGTCGATGCGCTCGCCCGGCTGGCCGAGACCGACATGGCCGGCGTCAACGCCTTCATCGCCGAGCGGATGCAGAGCCCCGTGGCCATCATCCCGGCGCTGGCCGACCACCTGATCAACGCCGGCGGCAAGCGGTTGCGACCGCTGGTCACCATCGGCGGCGCCAGGCTGGCCGGCGCGACCGACGACGCCTGCCAGAAGCTCGCCGCCGCCATCGAGTAGCCCGCGTA
>CAMLRH010000100.1 GCA_946482375.1 uncultured Caulobacteraceae bacterium
TCGGGTCTACAACGACGACCCCTACGACAAGCTGCACGGCTGGTGGAATGCGAACTTGTCAGTGTGGTTCGAGAAGCCCGACGCCGATCTGAAGATCGAGCTCTACGCCAAGAACATCCTCGACGACACGCCGATCACCGACGCCTTCCTGAACTCCGACGACACGGGCCTGACGACCAACGTCTTCACTCTGGACCCGCGCCTGATCGGGCTCTCCATCAAGAAAGGTTTCTAACCCGGCTTCGATCCCCTTCGGACCCGGCGACACTGGAGGCGGCAGGCCCGACCCCTGCCGCCTCCTTTTGCGTCCGCTTGACATGGCCGGTGATGGGGCGAGCCTTTTACGCGGGTATGCGTACGTACGTGTGAGGGTCGCGGCGGTGGGCAGGGTGTCCGGATCGGCGAGGCGGGAAGCGGGCGGCGCGGAAGCGCTGCTGGCGCGTCTCGATGCACGCTTCCGCGGGCCGTTGATGGTGTTCTTCCTGCGCCGCCGGTTTTCGCGCGCCGAGGCCGAGGACCTGACGCAGGAGGTGTTCCTGCGCATGGTCGGGCGCGGCGGGGCGGATGCGCCCGACAACCCCGACGTCTACGTCTTCCAGGTCGCCGCCAACCTGCTACGCGACCGGGCGCGGCGCGGGGCGTCCCACCACGTCGGCGACCACACCAGCCTCGACGCACCGGCCGATATCCTCGCCGACGGCCTCAAGGGCCACCCGGCGCTGGTTGAGGATCGCGGCCCCGAGCGCGTCCTACTTGCACAGGAATCGCTGGCGGAGGCCATGAAGGCGCTGGACGAACTTGGTGAACGCACGCGGCACATCTACATCCTGCACCGGCTGGAGAAGATGCGGCACAAGGAGATCGCCGAACTGCTGGGCCTGTCGGTGAGCGCGGTGGAAAAGCACATCATCCGCGCGCTCGCCCACCTGGCGGAAAGGTGCGACAGACCATGAGCACCTCCGGCATGACCATGGATCGCGACCTGCTGCAGACCGCTGCGGCCTGGCGCCTGCGCATCTTTGGCGAGGGCGAACCCGATCCGGCCGAGGCCGCCGCCTTCGACCGCTGGCTGTCGGCCGATCCGCGCCATCAGGAGGCGTTCGACCGCACCTCGGCCGCCTGGGATTTGCTGGAACCGCACACCGCCACGCCGGAAGTGATCCGGGCGCGCCGCGACGCCCTCGATTATGTCCGCAAGGCGGGCGGGCGGCGTTGGGCGTCACGGATCAGCCGGCGGACCAGTTTCCGCATCGCGGCTTCGGTTGCGGCGGCGGTGGTGCTGGGCGCGGCGGCCTGGCCGCTGGTCGATGGCGCCGAGGTCTATCGCACCGGGCTCGGCGAACACCGCCAGATCACGCTGGCCGACGGCTCGACCGTTTCGCTGGACAGCGCCAGCCGCGTGAAGGTCCGCTACACCGACGCCGCCCGTCGCCTTACCCTGCTCAAAGGGCAGGCGCGCTTCGATGTGGCCCACAACGCCGCGCGGCCGTTCAGCGTCGACGCCGGCGACCGCCGCGTGGTGGCGACGGGCACGGCCTTCAACGTCGAACTCCTCGGCCGCGACGTGAACGTCACCCTGCTGGAGGGCAGCGTTGTCGTGGCGCCGGTCCAGCGCGCGGCGAAGGCCGTGCCGCTCAAGGCCGGCCAGCAGCTGGTGGCCAGCGTCGGAGCCGCCGCACCGCGTGTCGAACCCATCAAGATCGAGGACGCCACGGCCTGGCAGCGCGGCAAGATCGTGCTCGACAACGTGCCGCTCGAGCAGGCGGCGCTGCGGGTCAATCGCTACTCCGACCGCAAGGTGGTGGTGGGCGACGAGGCCGCCGCGGCGCTGACCGTCAGCGGCGTCTTCCAGGCCGGCGACCCTGAAACCTTCGCCCGCGCCATGGCCCAGTACCTGCGCCTGCGGGCCGACTTCGGCGAGCGTGAGATCGTGCTTTCGAGCAACCTAAGCGGCTGATTATCAAGGGTTTCGATTCCCACGTGAGGATTTCCGGCTAACCTGCGTCTCACTCCCTCGGACCGCTTGAAGCGGGCGAACGACAAAGACCCGAGGGGGAGGGGCGACGATGGCGATCAGGCCAAATCGGATGCGTAACGTATTGCTGGCGGGGACCGCGCTCGCGGGCAGCCTGGTGCTGGGGCTGACGCCCGCGGCGGCGCAGGAAAGGAGCTATCGCCTCGACCTGCCGGCCCAGCCGCTCGGCCAGTCGCTCATGGCCTTCGGCTCCTCGACCGACCAGCAGATCGTCTTCAGCGAAGGCCTCGTCGAAGACCGCAAGGCGCCGCAACTGCGCGGCGACTACACCGCAGCGCAGGCGCTCGCCCTGCTGCTGGCCGACAGCGGCCTTTCCGCCCGCCGCAACACCGACGGCGTCGTGATGATCGAAAAGGCTGCCGCCGACCCCCAGTCCGGAAGCGCCGCGGGGGACGGCGCTGACGGCACGGTCGACACGCTGGTGGTGACGGCGCAAAAGCGCGAGGAGGATATCCAGGATGTGCCGATCGCCATCAGCGCGTTCACGCAGGAAGATTTGACCCGCTCGCAAGTCGCCGGCGGCCCGGACCTGATGACCCAGGTCCCCAACATGACCTTCACGAAGACGAACTTCTCATCTTACTCGATCCAGATCAGAGGCATCGGAACGCAGGCGATTTCAGCGACGACGGACCCGGCGGTGGCGGTCGCCTTCAACAACACGCCTTTCATTCGCAACCGCTTCTTCGAGCAGGAGTTCTACGACCTGCAACGCATCGAAGTGCTGCGGGGCCCGCAGGGCACGCTCTACGGCCGCAACGCCACGGCGGGCGTGGTCAACATCATCTCGGCCAAGCCGAAGTTCGTCTACGAAGCCAAGGCTTCCGCCGACGTCTCCAACTTCAACTCGACCCGCATCGAGGGCATGGTCAACATCCCGCTGGTCGAGGACATGGTCGCTTTGCGGCTGGCCGGCGCATGGACCAAGCGGGACGGCTACGCCACCAACCAGATCACGGGCAATCCCATTGATGGCCGCGACCTGTGGTCGACCCGCCTGTCGCTGCGTTTTGCGCCGAACGACCGCATCGACGCCAACTTCATCTGGGAACACTTCGAGGAGGACGACGACCGCATCCGCTCGGGCAAGCAGCTGTGCAAGACCGACACGGTGACGAGCGTGGGCGCCTTCCCGCTGCCGACCGAGACCTCCAACTGGTCAAACAACCCGGGCCAGGCGCTACTCGCGTCGCGCCCGGGGGCGGTGTTCAGCCAGGGCTGTGAGCGCAACTCGTTGTATGCGCCCGACTCCTTCCAGACGCCCAATGGCCTGATGATCCCATACTATATACCGCTCGGCTCCATCTTTTTGCCGACGGCGCTTGACGACCCGTATGTCAGTCGCACGCAGTCGCAGGACCTGCGAGTCATCGAATCCACGGTCGATCCGGGCTATCGGGCCAACTCGGATGTCTTCGAAATTCAGGCCAGCTTCGATCTCACGCCCGAACTGGCTGTAAGTTCGGAGACCTCCTTCAGCACAGACTTCATCTTCTCCACGCAGGATTTCAATCGGTTCAACACGCAGAGCGGCGCCTGGGATCAGGCGGGGTTCGAAGATTCGTTCGATAATATCTTCCGCGAAGGCGTGCTCACCAACGGTGGCGTGTTCTGTGATCCGCAAATCGGCTGCGCCGACCGCCTTGTGGGCGTCGATCTTTCGACCGCCAGGTCGCGGCAATTCAGCCAGGAGTTCCGGCTGGCCTCGGACTTCGACGGGCCGTTCAACTTCAGCGTGGGGGCGAACTTCCTGCGCTATGACACCGTCGAGAAATACTATGTCTTTTTCAACTCACTCAGTCTCTTCGCAGCGATCTCGCCGTATATACGCCAGTTCGCGTTGCCGCCTTACGAGCCGGGCTTAACGGACAATAGCGAATGCCTTCGCACTGGGCCAGTGGAGCCGGACCCGCAGGTTGCACAGAGCGTGACAACCTGTATCTACATGGACCCCAACCCGATCGATCACCTGAACGATAAGGGGCACAACTACTTCCTCAGCAAAAACCCCTTCAAGCTTATAAGCTATGCGGCGTTCGGCGAAATCTACTATAACTTCACTGAAAACCTCAAGCTGACGGCCGGTGCGCGGTGGACGGTCGACAAGAAGGAAGCGCCGCGGATCCCGAGCTGGGTGCTGGCTTCGCAAACCGTTGGCTATCCTGTTGAAGAGGTGGTCGAGCAGGAATGGCGCGAGCCGACCGGGCGTCTGGCCCTGGACTGGAAGCCGGACCTGTCCTTTACCGACGAGACGCTGGTCTATGCCTCCTACGCCCACGGCTACAAGGCCGGCGGCGCCAACCCGCCCGGGCCAGGGCTGGTGGTCTATGGCTTCGACGCAGCTATCGTCGACGCCGCGCTGCAAGAGTCGGCGACTCACCCGCGCACCTTCGATCCGGAGTTCGTCGACGCCTTTGAACTCGGCGCCAAGAACACCCTGCTCGACGGAAGGGTGACGGCCAACTTTGCGGCCTTCTACTACGACTACAAGGACTACCAAATCTCCGAGATTGTCGACCGTTCGGCGCTGAACCGCAACTTCGACGCCACGGTCTGGGGGATCGAGCTGGAGGCCGACTGGCGTCCCATCGAGAACCTGCGGCTGGGCCTGAAGGGCGGCTATGAGAAGACCAGTATCGCCGACGGCGAGCAGGCCATCGACCTGATGGACCGTACGGCCGGCGATCCCAACTGGATACTGATGCGGCCATTCCCCACCTATCCGTCAAGCTGCATCCTGCCGACTTCGATGTTCGCGCGGTCGGATGGCTTCTATAGGGTCGGGAACGTCGGCGGCGGCGGCCCCGGTGGCTGCGAGTTGGCTTATCTCGCCAACCTCGACCCGGTGACGGAGCAGCCGTATGTGCCGAACCAGACCTACACGGCGGCCGACGGCCCGCGGTTCATAGGTTACACGGACGAGTTCCCCTATCATGGGTTCGATCCGTCGGCAGCGCCCAACCACGGCGAAGGGATCATGAAGCCGGTCGGCGGCAACGAGTTGCCGAACGCGCCCAACTGGACCGGCACCATCACTGCCGATTACACCCTGCCGTTGCCTAACGAGTGGCTGGCGACCTTGCACACCGACCTGCATTGGCAGTCGGAAAGCTATTGGCGAGTGTTCCAGGATCATGAGTACGCCAAGCTCGACGAATACTTCACCATGAACCTGGCGGCGATCTTCACCAACGAAGAACGCGGCTGGAACATCATGGCCTACGTCAAGAACGTCACCGACGAGACGGCGATCACCGGCGCCTTCCTCAACTCCGACGACACCGGCCTGACCACCAACGTGTTTCTGACCGAGCCGCGGCTCTATGGGTTGCGCGTCACCAAGAATTTCACCGGCGGGCCGCTGCTGGGCTCATTCGGGGAACGGCGCGACGGGCCCTATCCGTTCACTGTCGAGCTGCGCGGACAGGCGCAGCACACGGAGGCGCCATACGATCCGATCCAGCCGACCTTCGCGCCTGCCCTGGCGCCCGTGCTCGATGTCATTACGCCGTCCCAGAACGCCGACCTCGACTGGGGCGACGGCAAGGAGGTCAAGGTCACCTGGCGCCCGGCCTCCGGTCCCTGGACGGTCTCTGCCCAAGTTCACTCCGGCGACACCAACAGCGGCGCGACTGACCTGCGCGCCGAGAGCTCCACCCCCACCGTCTGTCTTGGCGCCGGGCCCTTCGCGTTCTTCTGCTCGGACCCGTCTCGGTTCTTCTCCGCCTTGAACTGGGCGACCGCCGGAGCGGTGAGCCGCGAGAAGCACGAGATCGTCGACTTCGCCGTCGGCCGCGACATCGGCTTCGGACCGGTGACGCGCTCGTCCGTCAGCCTCGGCTTGCGACGCGCGGAGCTGACGTCGGAAACAGACCTGCACGTTGATACCGTGCCCGACTGGTTTTTGGAGGCGGGCTTCGTGCTGGGCGGACCCCCTGCGTCCAAGCACCGGTATGTCGCCGACCTGACGTCACAGCGTGAGTTCGAGGGCGCCGGTCCGGTGCTGACATGGGATGCGTCCCAACCTCTGCTCCAGGGCGACTTCGGCGATGTCAGCCTGGATTGGTCCGTCTCTGGCGGCGTCCTCTTCGGCAAGCAGGAGACCGCTGCGACCGGCCACGAGGAAGGCCGCTACTACGCCAACAGCGGGTTCCAAAGCATCGTTATCTTCTGGGTCCCGCCCATCGAGGTCGATCCGAACGAGGTCAACATCAGCCGCAGCCAGTCGGTCACCGTGCCAACGGCCAGCCTGTCGCTCGGATTGTCCTACAACATCGACCGGATGAGCATCGGCGCCGGCTACCGCTGGGAGCGCTACTTCGATGTGCTCGACGTGGGTTTTGAGGACGCCAAGGACGCCGACCGCACTATCGACGGACCCTATTTCAAGCTTTCCGTCGGCTTCGGCGGCTAATCCTCCGGCTTCGGTCCCCTCTGAACCGGATGATCACTGAGGCGGCGGCTCACCCCGCCGCCTCTTTCTTTGCCGCAAGGATCGGCGCGATACTTCACTCGCTGCATGTGAGGGGGCGGCGACCCTAGGCGTCTGTCCTCATGGGAGCAGTGTGTTGAGGGCGCGATGGCGGCTCCGCCAGACCCAGCGGCCGTGGAGACCAGCCCGACCGGCGTCAGCGACGTCGCCGGCTGGATGGACCGCTATGGCCCGGCGCTGCGCCGTCACTTCCGCAAGCGCGGCGCGGCGCAGGACGCCGACGATCTGGTGCAGGAGGTGTTCCTGCGCCTGCAGTCGAGCGCCGGGCGCACCTCGATCGACAACGTCGAGCGCTATCTGTTCCGCATCGCCAACAATGTGCTGGTCAGCCGCCATCGGCGCCTGGCGGTGCGCGGCCGCGCGGCGCAGGACCTGCCCGACGAGGTCCGCGAGTGGGTCGACGATCTGTCGCCCGAGCGGGTGATGATGGGCCGCCAGGCGGTGGCGCAGTTCGTCGTGGGCCTGCGCACCCTGCCGCCCCGGGCGCGCGAGGCCTTCCTCTTTCACCGCTTCGAGGAGATGACCTATCCGGCCATCGCGCGGCAGATGGGCATCTCCGTCAGCGCGGTGGAGAAGCTGATCATTCGCGCGCTGGAGCACCTGGGCGACGCCGTGGAGTTCGAGGCATGAGCCCGCAGCAAACCCAGGCTCCGGAGAGTATGAAGCGCACCGCCGCCCGCTGGTTCGCGCGCCGACGCTCGGGCGCCATGACAGCGCAGGAGCTTCGTGAGCTAGAGGTTTGGCTGGGGCAGGACCCGGCGCATCGCGAGGCTTACGACCATCTGGCGCAGCTGTGGGGCGGCGCCGAAACGGTTCGCAACGATCCGGAAGTGATGGAGATGCGCGAGGCGGCCTTCCGGACGCAGGGCGTGCGCCGTTGGCGGATGGGCGCGGCGATCGCGGCCTCGTTCGTGGTGATCTGCCTGGCCGGCGCCGGCTTCGTGAACTGGGCGACCGCCGGGCGCGACGCTTCGCCCGAGCTGGTCGCCGGTCCCAACCACCAGGAATTCCGGACCAGCGTCGGCCAGACAGCCACCGTCACGCTGGCCGACGGCTCGGCCGTGACGCTCGACTCCAACACCATCGTGCGCACGCGCACGACCTGGAACCGCCGCTATGTGGAGCTGGCGCGGGGCCAAGCCTTCTTCCGCGTGGCCAAGCAGCCGACGCGCCCCTTCGTGGTGCTGGCCAACGGTCGCACGGTCACCGCGCTGGGCACCTCGTTCGAGGTGTCGGTCGATCGCGGCCGTTTCGAAGTGACGCTGGTCTCCGGCAAGGTGCGGGTGGAGCAGCCGAAGGATGGCGACCGCCCGGTCACGCCGCGTTCGACCACGCTGAAACCCGGCACGAAGCTGGTCGCCGAGCCAAAGGGCTCGTGGCAGGTGGCCACGGTCGACATCGCCCGCGAGACAAGCTGGGTCGACGGCCTGCTGCGCTTCCGCGATCAGCCGCTGGGCCAGGTGGCGGCCGAACTGAACCGCTACTCGCGCAAGAAGGTGATCATCGAAGATCCCGAACTCGCCGAGCGACCGATCCAGGGCGCGTTCACCGCCGGCGACGTCGATGAATTCGTCCGCGCCGCCGAAGCCTACGGCCTCGCTGAAGTCGCCTCCGAAAGCAGCGCCGAGATCGTTCTCGCCGCGCCGCAAGAAGCGGTGGAGGGCGAGCCGTAGAAATATTTTTGCGTCGTCGATTTCAATGTGAGGGGTGTCCCGAGCTGGGCGTCTGTTGAATCAAGGGGAGCGATGCTTCCCAAGCAGAATCCAGGGGGAGAATACAATGCGTCATTGGGGCGGAAATCACCGCGCATATCTTATGTGCAGCGCGGCCTGTGTTTCGGTGATTCTTGCGTCTGCGCCCGCTGTTGCGCATGCGCAGGCGATAGACTTCGACATCCCGCCCCAATCCCTGTCGGCCGCGCTCGATACCTTTGCGGCGCAGAGCCGCCAGCCGATCCTCGTCACCCCGGACATGACGCTGAACAAGACGTCTCCCGGGGTCAGCGGCGAGATCGCAACCGACATGGCGCTGGCGCAGCTGCTCAGCGGCACGGGGCTCACCTACAAGCTTTCGGGGAAGACCTTCCTCATCGTCCAGGAAGGCGGCTCCGCCCCCCAGTCCGAAAGCGCCGCGGGGGACGGCGCTGATGGGACGGTCGAGGCGCTGATCGTCACCGCGCAGAAGAGGGAGGAGGATATCCAGGACGTCCCGATCGCTATCTCGGCGTTCACGCAGGAAGACCTCACGCGCAGCCAAGTCGCCGGCGGCCCGGACCTGATCACCCAGGTCCCGAACATGACCTTCACGAAGA
>CAMLRH010000101.1 GCA_946482375.1 uncultured Caulobacteraceae bacterium
GGACGATGTTCTGCGTCATAAGCGGCCGCCAGACCGCCGCGCCCGAGACATCCCAACCGAGGTCACGCGGGATGCCGCCCTGCATCCGCAGCGCCTGCACCACGGCGGTGTCGGCGAACCACAGGTGGTTGAGGTTGCCGGTGAGCCGCAGCTGCGGCGTCACGTCGAAATCTGCCCCGGCGCCGACCAGCACCGTGCCGGGGTTGTTGAAGTTGCTCTGCCCCTCCTCCTTCGAGGAGCGCAGGGAGTTGAGGATCCCGTTCCTGCCGCTGACCCCGATGGCGCGCCCGCCACCGGCGAAGGGGATCGACTGGCGGACCCAATAGCTCGTGTCGGCGCCGGCGAACTGCGGGTTCTCGAAGATGGCGTCGAAACCGCGCTCGACATCGTCGTAGGGATCGTCGTCGCCCGAGGCGTAGAGGAAGGCCCCGCGCACTCTTATCCAGTCGAAATCGTAGGAGGGTTCCACAGCGGCGAACCAGGCGCGGATGTCGGTGGGTCGGCTGGTGAAGGTCGAATTGCGGTCCTCGCCGACTACGCCATACGCGGACCCGGACAGGTTCCAGCGCCCGATCCGCCCGTCGGCGCTGTAGCCGAGGTAGAGGGCGTCGTAGTCGCGGCTCCTGATATCGCCGATCAGCGCCGGGCGGGCCGGAAAGCCGTTGTCGTCGACGTGGATTTCGCCCGCCTCGCGGTTGGCGTTCCAGGCCAGCGTCACCTGCGAAGTCAGGCCCGTGAACGGCAGGTCCTGCCGGTAGAGGTTGGCCAGGACGACGTAGTCCTTGCGGACCGACTGGGTGACGTCGTTCAGGCCCGAGTTGGTGTCCTTCTCCAACCGCGCGAAGGCGGCCAGGTTGTACTGCCAGCGGTTGTTGTCGCGGTTGCCGAAGAAGCGGACGCCGAGCTGGTTGTCCTGGAACAGGAAGCCCCGGAAGTCCGACGAGAACGGCTGGATGCCCACCCGCACGCTGTCGAAGTCGTACCGGGCCGAGACGTCGCGCAGGTGATAATCGACGAAGGCTTCCTGCACGCCGACCCAGAGGTCGCGGCGCTCGGAGTCCTTGCTGGACCGCACCGACAACACGCGCTTCTCCGGCACGTCGGCGTAGTTGTAGTTGAAGGCCAGCGTCAGCCGGGCTTCGAACTCGGGGGGCTTGTAGGCGGTCGATCCCTTGATCAGCGCCGCCCCGGCGATGAAGGTCTGGGCGACGACGAGGCTTTCGGTGCGGCCGAAGACGTCGAGGCTGCCCGGTTCCTCGGTGGTCTGGTTGCCGACGGGGATGGGGAAGGAACGCGGCTCGATCATCGTGTCGGACACTCCCGTCAGCGACAGGAAGAGGTCGTCCGTCCCCCAGATCGGCCGATCGCCCTTCAGCGTGTTCTGGTTGTAGGGATCCCACCAGCGTTCGCGCACGCCGATGCTCTCGACCAGCCGCCAGCGGTCGGGGACCGGAAACTGGTCGGCCGGGAAGGCTTCCGGCGGCGGCGCGGATACGGCGCCGGGGTTGTCCTGAACCACGGGCTCCGGCAGGTCGGGCCGCGTGCCGGGCCGGTCACGGCCTTCGAGAATTTCCTCCTGCGCCCTCACCGGCGCCGCCTGCAGCGCGGCGATCAGGGCCAGAGCGAAAACCGCTACCCTCATTTGCCCTGGCAGACGTTCTGCTCGGACGAGCCGAGGAAGGGATTGAACGGGCAGTTCACGTATCGCAGCCGCGCCGAGCCGCCCGGCAGGCTGACGACGATCTGGTCGGCCCGGATGCCGGTCGCCGCATTGCCGATGCCGCCGACCTTCAGCCCGGCGTTATGGGCGCCGAGGAAGGACGTCATGTCGTCCTGGTCGATGCCGTCGCCCGAAACGCCGATGGCCCCAACCAGCGTTGAGCCGCGGTAGACCGGCACGCCGCCGGGGAAAATCTGGATGCCGTTGCCCAACCGGCTCTGGTTGGTGCAGGTCGCCGGTGCGTCGGTCCCGACACCGCTGCCGACGAAGCTCAGGTGCTGGCCAAGCTGGGCCGCGACCATCCTCGACTGCATGCCGGTTGCAAACGGACTCCACTGCGAGATCGGCTGCGACAGCGGGCCTTCAGGGCGGCCGACTTCGCCATCGGGGAAATACGGTCGGTGCAGGTTGCCGATGGCGCGCGCCGAGAACGCCGTGCCGCCGGTCAGCGCATTGCCGTCGTTCAGGAAGTTGCGCGTGCGGGTCAGGTATGCCCGCACCCCGGTGTCGGCATCGGCGTTCAACGCCGCCGCGGTAAAGGGACCGGAGAAAAAGTTCGCCGTCCGCGCCTTCTGCACCGAAACGTCGATGCCGAAGATCGGCGCGTCGGGCGAGCGGACGACACCCAGCACCGCGCCTCGCGTGTCCACGACCGAGATCGTCACCTGTGCGCGGCTGTCGAGCGGGCGGCGGATTTGGGCGCGCGCCTTGCTCATGATTGCGAAGGCTTCTTCCAGCAGCGCCCGGGTTTCGGCGGCGGTCAACGCTGATCCCACGTCGGCGGCGTCAGTCCCGGCCTTCGGCGCAAAGCGCGGCGTCCCCGAGCCGTTGGTCAGGATGAAGGCGTCGGGGTGGTTGAACTCGCCGCCGGTCGCCTTGCGCACGCCCGACGCCTCGGTTCCGTAGGCCTGACCGGCGACCACCGTCGCGCCGGCGTACCCCGGCACGGCGACCAGCGATCCCGACAGCGTGCCGAACGCGGCCGCAGAGGACGGATTGCTCTGCAGGGACGACGAGGTCGCATCGCTGTAGCGGAGCGTCGTGCCGTCGACGCTGACGCGGTCGGCCTTGATTTCGGTCGAGGCGCCGAAGCCGGAGGTCCCGGCCAGCGCGATATGCTCCTCGGCGTCGTTGTCGATGTCGCTGACGTTCGCATCGAAGCCGTAGTCGCCCTCGGCGATCACACCGACCGCGCCGACCACGACGCCGTTCTTGTAGAGCGGGAAGCCGCCCGGATCGGCCGCCAGCCCCAAGGGCGAGCGCTTCGGCCCGATGAAGGCGCTGGCGCCGCCGCCGGCGGCGTAGCGTCGGGTGACGTCCGAGCAGGGCAGCTGACTGAACTGCACGCCGTAGAGCGGCCCGGCCTCCAGCCCGGCCGTGGCGGGGCTCGGCGGGAAGTGTTCCTGCACGATCATGCTGGCTGTGCGGGTAGAAAACGCGTTGCCGCCCGAGGACAGATAGGCGCCGGTGACAGCCTTGGCGATCGCCGCCGCCGTGGCGGGGACGACCGCGCCCTGCACATCCACGTTACCGTTCGGGCCCGGGCGGATGGTCACGGTCGTCGGCGCGCCGGTCATGGAAAAGACCGCCAGCACGTTGCCGACGCGGTCGGTCACCGCGATCACCGCCGGACGTCCGCGCGCCGTCGCCTCCTGTGCGGCCTGGGCGATGACCTCCTGCACGTCGCCTGTGCTCAAAGCCTCGGCGGCGGGGACGGAATAGACGCTGGCGGGCGGGCCCGGAGGCGTGGGCGGCGGCGCTTCACCGCCCCCGCCTCCGCCACCGCCTCCCCCGCCGCAGGAAGCCAGCAGCAGGGCGCTTGCGAACAGCAGCCGCTTCATTTCAGCCCCTCCACGGCGACCGCGACCCGCTTCAGCGAGGCGCGGAATTCCAGCGGGCGGTAGGCGTTGGGGTCCTTCACAGCAGCATAGGCGGCGTCGAGGTCGGGGCGGATGGCATCGACGGCGGCGCGGTCGGCCTGGCGCGAGTCCGCCAGCGCGTTGAGCAGGGTGTCGGCGGCCATCACCGCCTGCGCGCTTCCCGCATAGTCGGTGTAGCGAGGCGCCAAGGCGCCCGCGAGCACGTCGTCCAGCATGGCGAAGGTCTCGGCGCGGCTGAAGGCCTGGCCGGCGAAGGTGTTGGAGAGCGCGCGAGAACTGTTCGCGAGCCTGTCCGCCGCCGCCACAGCGCTCGACCGATCCCTGGCCAGCGCGGCGTGGAAGGCGCGGGAGTCCTTTTCGAACCGCTCGGCCTGCCCCGGCGCGGCGGCGCGGGCGGCGGCCGAGAGCATGATCATGTTCTCGTCGTTGAACGGCGGCATCCCGACGGGGATCGGACGGCCGGGATTGTCCAGCGCCGTCGGCCGCGCCTTGGGGTCGTCGTAGATGCGCCGGTGACAGCTGTGGCAGTCGAAGAAGTAGAACTCGGGGAAGGCGCCCTCCTGCCCCTTGTCGGACGAGTAGAGGGTCAGGGCGCGCTCCAGCGCCATGGCCTGCCCGACCGCCCAGGTCTTCATCCCGCCCGGCGCCTGCTTGCGGGCCACGTAGTCGGCGTCGATGTCGTGGTGGCGTTGCAAGGCGGTGAAGAGGTCGAGCTCGAACGACACGCGCGGATGCCCCGCCGCCATCATCCGGTGGTCGACGAACTGGCCCGGTCCCGACCCGCCGAAGTGGCAGTTCAGGCAGACCGCCGCGCGGGCTTTCGGGTCGTCCAGCGGGACCATGCCGCGAGCCACGTTGTCGGCGTGGCTGGCGCCGACCGTGTAGTGGCTGGCCAGCCAGCCTTCCGAACCGCCGTGGCAGCTCTCGCACCCGACGCCGTCGGAGATCTGGAAGCGCTCACCCCGTCGCGCCGCGACATCGGCGTGGCAGCCGAGGCAGGCTGGGGCGCTCTGTGCGGGACCAAGGCCCAGCCGATTGGCGATGGCCTGCGCCCGGGGTTCGGTCAGCACCCGCCAGGCGCGGCTGTGGGCCCCGGAGGGGCTGGATTCGTCCTGCCAGGTGACGAGTTCGTTCTGGCGGACGATGGCGCCGTCGGGCACCTGACGGCCGTGGCAGGTAGAGCCGGCGCAGGTGGCGACTCCCTCATGGCGCACATCCTTGGTCGTGACCGCCCTCGAAGGCGACACCAGCATCAGCGCCGCAAGGACGATCGCGGGCCAGCACCAGCCTGCGCCTGATCCCGCCAACGCCCGCACCCCTGCCCCCTTCGACGACCCCGGTTGAGCAAGCCTAACAAGCTTCGCGGATTGCGCCACTCGTTTCCCCCCATGGGGGAACAGCTAAAGCACGCGGCGCCCGACCTCGCAGAACCGGTCGATGTCGTCGGCATCGTGATAGAGCCCAAGGCCGATGCGCAGCCCGTCGTCACGGACATCGGTGATGACTATGCGCGGCCAGGTGAAGCCGCCATGGTGCATCGGCAAACGCTTTTGAGAACAGATACTTGAAGCTCAAAGCTGAGTCCTCAGGGACCACAGCTCGGGAAAGCAGCGCCGCTCCAATGTCCTAGCCAGATAGCTCACGCCCTCGGTCCCGCCGGTGCCCGGCCGTCCGCCGATGATGCGTTCGACAGTCAGCACGTGCTTGTGGCGCCAGGTGATCAGCGCGTCGTCGAGGTCCACCAGCTTCTCGGCGAGCTGGTAGAGCTCCCAGTACTTGCGGGGGTCGCGATAGACGGTGAGCCAGGCGGCCTCAACCTCCGGCGAGGGCGCGTAAGTCTGTGAAACATCACGCCCAAGCACTTCATCCGACAGGGAAATCCCGTGCTTCGGGAGTTGCCGCAGCGCCTCGTCGTAGAGGCTCGGCGTTTCCAACGCGCTCTTCAGTTCCTCCAGCGCCTGAGGCCGTTCCTGATGGAAGCGCAGGAAACTCGCGTCCTTGAGACCCAGCAGGTATTCGAGCCGCCGGAACTGGTGCGACTGGAAGCCGGAGCTGGTCCCCAGCGCCTCGCGGAAACTGAGGTAGTCGGCGGGCGTCATGGTGGCCAGCACGTCCCACGACAGCGTCATCACCGTCTGGATGCGCGAGACCCGCGCCAGCGACTTGTAGGCCGGTTCGAGGTCCCCCCTGCGCACCAGGTCGCGCGACAGCAGGACCTCGTGGATGATCTCCTTCAGCCACAGCTCCTTGGTCTGGTGCATGACGATGAACAGCATCTCGTCGTGCCGGTCGCTGAGCGGCTGCTGGCAGGCGAGCAGGTCGTCGAGCGCGAGATAGCCGGCGTAGGTGACGGGGGTGGTCACTTAAAACCTCCGGGGGAAAGGCCGCATAACTTCGCCCACCCTCGCCGCGCCTGCAAACACGCCAACTCCGAGGCATACCGAGGGTCGCGGAACCCGGGAGGTGAGCCCAGGGTTTTCACTTCATGGACAAGCGGCCAGAGGAAGCCCGCAGCTTCGTCGCCGACGAAGCCGAGCGGGCCGCCGCCGACCTCAGGGCCGGCATCGAGCGGCTGAAGTCCAGCTTCCGCGACTACCGCGCCCGCGTGGAGCGCGACCATGCCGATGACGACGACGGGCACGACGGGCACAGCTCCTCCGCCTGAGACGCGGGCGAACTAGACCGTGTAGTTCAGCGCCAGACGGCCGCCGTCGGGATAGATGGTCTGGCCTGTGATGTAGCTGGCCTCGTCGCTGGCCAAAAAGACGGCCACTTTCGCGATTTCTTCCGGCTCGCCAAGCCGGCCTAACGGCGTACGCGAGAGGATTCGCCCCTTCGCCTGGGCGTCGGTCATTACGCCCTTGAGGATGTCGGTGGCGATGGTGCCGGGGCCAATGGCGTTGACGCGTATGCCGTGCGGCGCGAGGCCGAGCGCCATGGCCTTGGTGAGTTGCGCGAGCCCTCCCTTCGAGGTCACGTAGGCAAGCTGGGCGGGAATGGCGACGACCGCATTGATCGAACTCATATTGACGATCGAGCCCTTCAGCCCGTGCTCGACCATGCCCCGCGCCACCGCCTGGCCGACGACGAAGGCGGCGCGCAGGTTCACCGCCAGCACGCGGTCGAAGTCCTCCACCTCGGTGGTGAGGATGTCGCCGGCGGCGAGGATGCCGGCGTTGTTGAGCAGGAGGTCGATGGGCCCGATGGCTTCGGCGGCCTGAGCCACGGCGTCGCGCGCGGCAGCCGCATCGGCGATATTGCAGGTGATGCCGACCGCCTTGCCGCCGATGGCGCGGGCGGTTTCGGTCACGGCGGGGTCGATGTCGATGAGCGCCACGTCCGCGCCCTCTGCGGCGAAGGCCTCGGCGCAGGCGCGGCCGATGCCGTGGGCGGCGCCGGTCACCAGAGCGCGGCGGCCCTCCAGCCGCATCACCAGCTTCCGACGTTGGGCATCGAGGTCCAGGGCTCGGCCGGCGGCAAGGACTTGCCCTTCTGCAGCAGCTCAACGGAGATGTTGTCGGGCGAGCGGACGAAGGCCATGTGGCCGTCGCGCGGGGGCCGATTGATGGTCACCCCGCCGTCCATCAGCCGCCGGCAGGTCGCGTAGATGTCGTCGACGGCGTAGGCCAGGTGGCCGAAGTTACGGCCGCTGCCGTAGTCCTCGCCGTCCCAGTTGTAGGTCAGCTCGACGAGCGGGGCCCGGCGCTCTTTGGCCAACTCCACGTCATCCGGCGCGGCCAGGAAGACGAGCGTGAAGCGGCCGCCCTCGTTGTCGATTCGCGAAACCTGGGCCAGCCCGAGCTTGTCGCAATAGAAATCGAGGGAGGCTTCCAGGTCACGGACCCGGACCATGGTGTGCAGATACTGCATTTTCGGAAGTCTCCTGTGACCTGACCGCCACTCTACCGACGCGGCCGTACGACTTGTTCCATCCTGTCGGGGAATTCATTTGCGCGCCACCCGCAGTGCGTACGATATCGAAACCCTGTTCAGGTTCACTGCCGGCTTCCGCGTGGCGCTCCCCCTGTTCCGCGCCCGGTCGCCGCCAGTCCCCCGGGGTTCGATCCGATGCGTGTGAAATCGTCCTACGCGTTCGCAGGCGGCATCCTCGTCGTTGTCGCGCTGATCTTCATTGTCGGCGGCCTGTTCGGCCGTAAGGACCGCGAGGCGACGGCCGCCGAAACGCGCCAGGCCGGCGCCATGAAGCAGGCCGACCCGCTGGTCCAGACGGCCCTGATCGCGGAACAGATCAAGCCCTACGCGGTCGTGATGCGGGGCCGCACCGAAGCCGCTCGCGCGGTCGTCGTCCGCGCCGAGACGGCCGGCGTCGTCGCCTCCACCCCGGCCCAGGAAGGCGCCTTCGTCGCTAGGGGCCAGGTGCTGTGCCGGCTGGCCGTCGACGCCCGCCAGGCGACCCTCGACCAGGCCCGCGCCAACCTGAAGTCCCGCCAGCTGCAACGGCAGGCCTCCGCCAAACTGGCCGAGAAGGGCTATCGCTCGGAAACGCAGGTCCTGCAGGATCAGGCCAACCTCGACGCCGCCACCGCCGCCGTGCAGCAGGCCGAGGTGGCGCTGGAACAGATCAACATCCGCGCCCCCTTCGCCGGAGTGTTCGACCGCCGCGACGCCGAGGTCGGGACCTACCTCGCGCCCGGCCAGCCCTGCGGCACGGTGATCGAACTGAACCCGCTGCTAATCGTCGGCAACGTCTCCGAGACCGAGACCACCGCCGTCCGTCAGGGCGCGTCGGCGACCGCCCAACTCGTCTCCGGCGATCTGCTGGCCGGACGCGTTTCCTACGTCGCCCGCGACGCCGATCCGCAGACCCGCACCTACCGAGTCGAGATCACCGTGCCGAATCCGCGTGCGGTCCGCTCCGGCCTTTCGGCCGAGGTCCGGCTCGCGACCGGGGCCGGACCGGCGCACCTCGTGCCTGAAACGGCGCTTGTGCTCGACGCGGCCGGCCGCCAGGGCGTGCGCCACGTGCTGCCCGACAACCGCGTCGCCTTCATGCCGGTGACCGTCATCGACGAGGACCCGCAGGGGGTCTGGGTGTCGGGCCTGCGCGGTCCGGTGCGGCTGATCACCGTCGGCCAGTCCTACGTCTCCGAAGGCCAGAAGGTCAGGGTCGCCGCCC
>CAMLRH010000102.1 GCA_946482375.1 uncultured Caulobacteraceae bacterium
CCTTTTCCAGGTCGAGGACGAAGATCTTGCCGTCGCCGATCTTGCCGGTGTTGGCGGCGCGGCTCACCGCTGCGATCACCGCCTCGGCGATGTCGTCCGGCACGGCGATCTCCAGCTTCACCTTGGGCAGCAGCTTCACCTCGTACTCGGCGCCCCGATAAACCTCGGTCTTGCCCTTCTGGCGGCCGTAGCCGCGCACCTCGGTGACCGTCAGGCCCGAGGCGCCGACTTCGGTGACCGCCTCCAGCACCGCGTCGAGGCGGCTCGGCTTGATCACGGCGAGGATCATCTTCATGGGGCAGGCTCCCGATCTATGAGGGCCAAGCTAAGGCGAATCTGGCCGCTTCTCCAAGAGGCGCCGCGTGCGCGCCGGCGCGGGACCGGCCGGCGCCGGCAGCACGCCTGGAGCGAACACGCGAACCCTGGCCTTGGCGCCCTTCGGCTTGACGGCGAAGGTCTGCTTCACCGCCTCGATGAGGATGAGGCCGGAGAACTGCGGCCACAGCCGCGCGCCGACCTGCTCGAAGCCCTCGGCCCAGCGCGCCGCCCACTGGAACGGCGGCGCATAGAGAGCCCGCGTCCAGCCCGACGGCTCCAGGTCGGCCTCTCGCAGCAGGGCTTCCAGCTGGCCGCGCGTATAGGGGCGGCCGTGGCCAAACGGCGTTTTCTCGGCGTTGGACCACGGGCCGTTGCGGGCGGCGACGACCAGGATTGCCCGACCGGACGGCGCCATCACCCGCGCCACCTCGCGCAGCAGCTCTACCGGCGCGTCGCTCTCCTCGACGGCGTGGACGCAGAGGATGCGGTCGAACAGCGCGTTCTTCAGCGGCAGGGCGAACTCGTCGGCCAGGCAGGCGGCGTTGGCGCCTTCGCTGGGCCACACCTCGACGCCCTGCTGCGCCGGCATGGCCGCGACCGCGCGGCGCGCCTTGCCCTGCATCAGCTCAAGGATCGGCGTGGCGTAGCCCAGCCCCAGCACGTCGAGCCCGTGCGCATCGCCCCATGCCTCGGTCACCTTGCGCCCGACCATCTCGCGCGCCGCCGCGCCCAGCGACGAGGCGTAGAAAGCGCGCAATTCGAGCACGTCACGGCGCATTAGAGGATGCCGGCCATCGGCTTGTTGCGTCCTTCGACACGCCCGCTGCGCGGGCTGCTCAGGATGACTACCTTTGTTTTGCTATACTCCAAACCTCGTCATCCTGAGCAGGCCCCCAAGGGCCGTGTCGAAGGACGCAATGAAAGCGCCGCCATGTCCCTCACCGTCCACCAGTTTCCCTGCCTCGACGACAACTACGGCTTCCTGATCCGCGACGAGGCGAGCGGTCTCGCCGCCTGCATCGACACGCCCGACGCCAAGGCGATCCTGCGCGAGCTCGACAAGCTCGGCTGGAAGCTGGCCTACATCCTCAACACCCACTGGCACCCCGACCACGCCGGCGGCAACGAGGAGATCAAGGCCGCCACCGGCTGCACGGTCGTGGGGCCGGCGGAGGTCAGCCGGATCGCCGCGCCCGACCGGGTGGTCCAGCACGGCGACACCGTCGACCTGGGCGAGACCCGCTTCGACGTCATCGACACCGGCGGCCATACGCTCGGGCACATCACCTATCACGACGCCGCCGACCGTATCGCCTTCGTCGGCGACACCCTGTTCGCGCTCGGCTGCGGGCGACTGTTTGAAGGCACACCCGCGCAGATGTGGGACAGCCTGCAGAAGCTGGCGGCGCTGCCCGACGACACCACCGTCTACTGCGCGCACGAATACACCGCCTCCAACGCCCGTTTCGCCCTGAGCGTCGACCAGGACGAGGTGCTGCGCCGGCGCGCCGCCGACGTCTTCGCCGCCCGCGAGCGCGGCGAGCCGACCGTGCCGACCACCATCGGGCTGGAGAAGGCCACCAACCCCTTCCTGCGCGCGCCGCTGCTGGCGGACCGGCTCGGGCTCAACCCCACGGCCGACCACGAGGCTTTCGGCCAGATCCGGGCGGCGAAGGACGCGTTCAGGGGGTAGTTCTCCCTCCCCTTCATGGGGAGGGAAGACGGCGCAGCCGTCGGGTGGGGGAATCGAAACAACCCCACCCGCCTCGCTCCGCGAGCCACCCTCCCCATGAAGGGGAGGGAGAAGCCATTACCGCGCGCCGGCGGCGTGGGCGATGCGCTCCGAGGAAGGCCGCCCCGCGATGCCCATGTCCGGCCGTACGGTGACGACCAGCACGCCCTGCTTGTCGATATGGGCGTCGGGCTTCTTGCCCTGGGCGACGAAGATCTTCTCGATCCGGCCCAGCACCGTCTTGCCGTTCGGGTGACGGGCCATGCGGCCCATGGCGTCGGCGGCGACCATGGCCGCGTCGGCGATCAGGGCGGCGGACTGCGGCGTCGCGTCCGCGCCGACCGGGATCAGGCGATGGGCGGCCTTGCTGGCGCGCGCGCTCGCCTGAGCCAGCCTCTGCAGCAGGGTGTTGGGGCCCGTGGGGGGCAGGCGAATGGGGCTGGAGGTCCCGGCCACCGCCACCGCCGCCCCCTCCGGCCGCTCGCGGGTGAAGAGCGTCAGGCCGCCGAGCTTGGTCGCCCGCAACACCGGCTCGCCGAGGTCGTTCTTGTAGATGACATCACCGCGCGGCCCGGCCTGCGGCAGCAGCGCCCACACCTCGGGGCTGTCGGCGTAGCGCATCAGCGGGCGCGAGTTGGAGCGGTCGAGGACGAACTCGTCGCCCGTCTCGGCCACGTAGCGCGCGACCATCGGCGCCGGGGCGCGGCGGTTGGCGTTGGGCGAACTGCCGAAAAGGCCGTCGCGCAGGACGGAGTTGTCCTGCGCCACTGCGGGCGAGGCGCCAAGGCCCAGGGCGGCCACGCCCAGGACGAGAGCCGCTGCGATCGCTGGCCTTGCCACCATGCCTGACGCTATCCGCCCCGATTGGGACGAATCTTGGACGGCCCAGCTTGGCCGTACAAGGCTCGTTTCAGGCGTTAGCCCGCGAGATACTGGCCGCCGTTCGCCGTCAGGGTCGAGCCGGTGATGAAGCCGGCCTTCTCGCTGGCGAGGAAGGAGACCGCGTCGGCGATCTCCTCGGCCTTGCCGAGACGGCCCACCGGGATGCCGGCGATGATGCCTTGCAGCACGTTTTCCGGCACCGCGGCGACCATGTCGGTGTCAATGTAGCCCGGGCAGATGCAGTTCACCGTGATGCCCTTGCGCGCGCTTTCCTGCGCGAGCGCCTTGGTGAAGCCGATCATGCCGGCCTTGGCCGCCGAGTAGTTGGTCTGACCGAGCTGGCCCTTCTGGCCGTTGATCGAGGAGATGTTGATGACCCGGCCAAAGCCGCGCTCACGCATGCCGTCGATCACCTGGCGGGTGACGTTGAAGCAGCTGTTCAGGTCGACGTTGACGACGTCGCCCCACTGCTCGGCGCTCATCTTGTGGAACAGGCCGTCCTTGGTGATGCCGGCGTTGTTGACGACGATGTCGACCGGGCCCAGTTCAGCCTCGACCTTGGCGATGGCGGCCTGGCAGTCGTCGAACGAGCCGACATTGCACTTCACCACCATGATGCCGAGTTCCGACGCGGTCTTCTGCGCCGCCTCGTCATTGCCGGCGTAGGCGGCGGCGACCTTGTAGCCGTCGGCCTTCAAGCGCTCCGAAATGGCGCGGCCGATCCCCCGGGTCCCGCCCGTGACGAAAGCAACTCTGGTCATTCGATTATCCCCGATCTCGAAGTGTTTTTAATTGAGGTTTTCAACGCACATCGCGACGCCCATGCCGCCGCCTACGCAGAGCGTGGCGAGGCCCTTCTTGGCGCCCGAGCGCTTCATCTCGTGCAGCAGCGTGGTCAGGATGCGCGCGCCGGACGCGCCGATCGGGTGGCCGATGGCGATGGCGCCGCCGTTGACGTTGACCTTCGCCGAATCGAGGCCGAGGTCGCGCAGCACGCAGATCGACTGGGCGGCGAAGGCTTCGTTGGACTCGACGAGGTCGAGGTCGCCGACCGACCAGCCGGCCTTCTCCAGCGCCTTGCGCGACGCCGGGATCGGGCCCGTGCCCATGATTTCCGGCTCGACGCCGGCATGCGCCCACGAGGCGATGCGGGCCAGCGGCTTGAGGCCGCGCTTCTTGGCTTCGTCGGCGCTCATCAGCACAACAGCGGCGGCGCCGTCGTTGAGACCCGAAGCGTTGGCGGCGGTCACCGAGCCTTCCTTGTTGAAGGCGGGGCGCAGGCCGGCCATGACCTCATAGGTCGCGCCGTGGCGGATGTACTCGTCGTCCTCGACGACGGTGTCGCCCTTGCGGCCCTTGATGGTGACGGGGACGATCTCGTCCTTGAACTTGCCGGCCTTCTGGGCGGCCTCGGCGCGGTTCTGCGAGCCGACGGCGAAGTTGTCCTGGTCTTCGCGGGTGATCTGCCAGCGGGCGGCGATGTTCTCGGCTGTCTGGCCCATGTGGTAGCCGTGGAAGGCGTCCCACAGGCCGTCCTTGATCATGGTGTCGACGAAGCCGAGGTCGCCCATCTTCTGGCCGTTGCGGACGTTGGCGGCGTGCGGCGACTGGCTCATGCTTTCCTGGCCGCCGGCGACGACGATGTCGCTGTCGCCCTGGGCGATCTGCTGGGCCGCGAGCGCCACGGCGCGCAGGCCCGAGCCGCACAGCTGGTTCAGGCTCCACGCCGGCGCCTCCACCGGCACGCCCGCCTTCACCGACGCCTGACGGGCCGGGCCCTGACCAGCGCCGGCTTGCAGCACCTGGCCCATGATGACTTCGCTGACGTCGGACGGCTGGATGCCGGCCCGCTCGACGGCCGCCTTGATGGCCACCGCGCCGAGTTCGTGCGCCGGCAGGCTGGACAGCGCGCCGTTGAAGGAGCCCACGGGCGTGCGGGCGGCGGAGACGATGACGACGTCACTCATGGATCAACTCCCGACCATTTTATTGCGCGGAGGCCGCTCTTTCGCGTCTGCGGCGCCCGACGTTGACCTTGTGTGAAGCGCCTCTGGCACAAACAAGCCCTCTCGTCACGGGTCCTCTTTGCAGAAGCGGGGCTTAGGGAGTAAGGGCAGGCACTAGCGTCATGCCTTAGCATCCGCGATAGTGCGGTGCGGAAAAGCGGGCGAAGCCGCCCTTCAGGGGATGAAATGGCCGAAAAACCCGAAACCGGCGAAACGGGCGGCGACGGGCGCGTCGTCATAAAAAAATACGCCAACCGGCGCCTCTACAACACAGCTTCGTCTTCGTATGTGACTCTCGATCACCTGTCGGACATGGTGAAGGAGGGCGTCGACTTCGTGGTCTATGACGCCAAGACCGGCGAGGACATCACCCGCTCGGTGCTGACCCAGATCATCTTCGAGGAAGAGAACCGCGGGGCCGGGACCAACCTCTTGCCCATTCAGTTCCTGCGCCAGCTGATCGGCTTCTACGGCAACAACATGCAGGCCTTCCTGCCGAGCTATCTCGAACTGTCGCTGGAAGCCTTCACCAAGCAGCAGGAGCGGATGCGCCAGCAGTTCGGCGCCGCCGGAGGACTGCCGGGGACGGGGGCCTACGAAGAGACCATCCGCCAGAACCTCGCCCTGTTCGACCGGGCGATGAAGATGTTCTCGCCCTTCGCCTTCCCCGGCCGCGCGGAAGAAGCCCCCGCGCCCAAGCCCTCCGAACCGGCGGCCGACGACTCCCTGGCCGAACTGCGCAAGCAGATGGAAGCCATGCAGGCCCAGATCGAGAAGCTGGCCAGCAAGGGCTGATCTAGTTTCCGCTCATCCCCGCGAAAGCGGGGACCCAGGTGTTTTATCGGAGAGCGCGAGGGTTTCAGAAAAAGCCTGGGTTCCCGCTTTCGCGGGAATGAGCGGTGTTGGGGGATCAGCCCTTCAGCCTGGCTTCAAGCCCAGCGACGCGGGCTTCCAGCGCCGCCACCCGCTCTTCCAGGCTTTCCGATTGCGGCGTCGGCGTCGACACGCCCGCCCGGTGCGCGATCTCGGCCGGCGTGACGCCGAGCAGCTCGGCGAACGCAGCGACCTCCGCCGCCGACAGCTCCCGCTGGTCCTTGTAGACGAGGCCAAGCTCCGCCTCGTTCATGCCGCTGACCGCCGCCAGCACGCCGCGCGTCAGTCCGCGGTCGGCCAGCCGCGCATCGAACCACTCGGCGTCGAAGAAGAGGGCCACCCGCCACGCTCCCAAAAAGCCGTCATCCCCCGGCGAAGTCCGGGGGACCCAAGCCGAGATGCAATAATTTCGACGCCGCCTGGGTCCCCCGGATCAGCCTTCGGCTGCCCGTGGGATGACGGCCGTTGCTCAGCTCTCGCTCACCTCACCGGGCAGCCGCGACCTCGACTGGAGCCACATGACGCCCATGAGGTCGGTGAAGGCCACCTTCAGGCGGCCGAAGTTGGTGTATTTGGAGACGCCGGTGGTGCGGTGGCGGTGGTTCACCGGCTCGAAGGCGACCTCGTAGCCCTCGCGCAGCATCAGCGCGGGGATGTAGCGGTGGATGTGGTCGAAGTAGGGGAGCCGCAGGAAGGCCTCGCGGCGGAAGGCTTTCAGCCCGCAACCGGTGTCGTTGGCGCTGTCGCGCAGCAACTTCTTGCGGATGCCGTTGGCCCACTTGGAGGCCCACTTCTTGGCCGCCGAGTCCTGGCGCTTCACCCGTTCGCCGCCGATCAGCGCCAGGCCGGGCGAGGCCTGCAGCCGTTCGGCCAGGCGCGGCGCATCGGCCGGGTCGTTCTGGCCGTCGCCGTCGAGGGTGACGATAATCGGCGCCTTGGCGGCGAGGATGCCGGTGCGGATGGCGCGGCTCTGGCCCGAGTTGGCGGCGTGCGACAGGACCCGCAGCTGCGGAATCTCGGCCTTCAGCGCCGTCAGCTGCGCCAGGGTGTCGTCGCGGCTGGCGTCGTTGACGAAGACCATCTCGTAGGCGCGATCGCCGAACGAGGCGGCGATCTCGCGCGCCAGCGCCGGGGCGGCGCCGCTTTCGTTATAGACGGGAACCACGACCGAGAAATCGGGAGCCCTGGATGAAGTCGCCGCGCGCGCCATGTCCCTCCATAGCCGAAAAGTCGGCCAGGGGAAGGATCGTGCTATCTAGGCCCTATGACGCTTGAGTCCCGTCTCGACGCTTGGAGCCGCGGCTGGCGCGGGCCGCTGCTCGCGGCCCTGATCGCCATGGTCGCGGGGCTGCCGGGCCTGTTCGCCATGCCGCCGCTGGACCGCGACGAGTCGCGATTCGCCCAGGCCACCGCGCAGATGCTCGAAACCGGCGACTTCGTGAACATCCGCTTCCAGGACGCGCCCCGAAACAAGAAGCCGGTCGGTATCCACTGGATGCAGGCGATCAGCGTCGCGGCGGTGTCCGACGTCGCCGACCGCGAGATCTGGGCCTACCGGCTGCCTTCGCTGCTGGGCGCCATGCTGGCGGCGGCGGCCTGCGCCTGGGGGGCGGCGGCGTTCTTTGGGCCGAGGCTCGGGCTGTTCGCCGGCGCCCTGCTCGGCGTGAGCTTCATCCTCTCCACCGAGGCCTTCATCGCCAAGACCGACGCCGTGCTCTGCGGGCTCATCACGCTGGCCATGGCGGCGATGGCGCGGATGTATTTCGCGGCGCGCCAAGGACCGCCGGTGACGCGGCGCACGCGGCTGCTGTTCTGGCTGGCCATCGCCGGTGCGACGCTGGTGAAGGGGCCGGTCGGGCCGCTGGTGGTCATCCTGGCGGCGCTGGCGCTGTGGGCCTGGGACCGCGACGGCGCCTGGCTGAAGAAGATCGGCTGGGGCTGGGGGCTGGTGCTGTTCTTCGCCGTCGTAGGCCCCTGGGCGGTGGCCATCACGGTGGCGACCGACGGAACGTTCTGGGGCTCGGCGGTCGGCGGCGACCTGGCGCCGAAGCTGGCGGGCGGCCACGAGCGGCACGGCGGGCCGTTCGGCTACCACACCTTCATGAGCTTCCTGCTGATCTTCCCGGCCAGCCTGCTGCTGCCCGCGGCGCTGGTCAGGGGCTGGCGCGACCGGGCCGAGGTCGGGGTCAAGTTCGCGCTGTGCTGGCTCATCCCGACCTGGCTGATGTTCGAGATCCTGCCGACCAAGCTCGTTCACTACACCCTCCCCGCCTACGGGGCGCTGGCGTGGCTGATGGCCAACGCCATGCGTCAGCCGCTGAGCCGTCCGCTGGCCATCGCCGGGGCGGTGCTGTCGGTGCTGGCGGCGGCGGTGTTCGCCATCGTCAGCATCTATGGCCTGTCGGAGTTCGGCGATTCCCGCGACCTCACCTGGGCGGCGCTGACGGCGGCGCTGTTCGCGGTGGCGGGCATCGTCGGGGCCTACATGATCCTGCGCCGCGCGACCGCCAGCGCGGTGATCGCCACCGGTGCGCTGGGCATGCTGGCGCACGGGGCGTTCGCGGGGCTGCTCGCGCCCAGCCTGGAGCCGCTGTGGCTGTCGCGCGAGGTGGCGGACAAGCTCTCCGACACCGGCCTGCATCCGCGCGAGGGCGTCATGCCGGGGCCGGTCGAGGTGGCGGGCTATGCCGAACCCAGCCTCGTCTTCGCGCTCGGCACGCCGACGGGCCTTGGCGGCGCCCATGACGCTGCGGAAGCTATCGTCGAGGGCCGCCCGGCGGTGGTAGAGTCGCGCGAAGAGCCGGCTTTCCGTCAGGCGCTGGCCGATCGGGGCCTCGTTCCCCGCCCTGCCGGCGCCATCACCGGCATTGATTACAGTAACGGCGACGACATGAC
>CAMLRH010000103.1 GCA_946482375.1 uncultured Caulobacteraceae bacterium
CGGGGGTGCTCATTGGAATCGTTAGTTGCTCCAGCGGTGCTGACGCTCGTGCTCGCCTTGGTGGGGGGCTACCTGCTGGGCTCGATACCGTTCGGCGTGATCGCCACTCGCCTCGGCGGCGCCGGCGACCTTCGCCAGGTCGGCTCGGGCAACATCGGCGCGACCAACGTGCTGCGCACCGGACGCAAGGATCTGGCGCTGATCACACTGCTCGGCGACGCCGGCAAGGGCGCGCTGGCGGTGCTGGTCGCGCGCTGGCTGACTGACAGCCCGCAGGTCATGGCGCTGGCGGGCGTTTCGGCCTTCGTCGGCCATCTCTTTCCGGTGTGGTTGCGGTTCGCGGGCGGCAAGGGCGTGGCGACCTTCTACGGCGTACTCTTCGCGGCGGCCTGGCCCGTCGGACTGGTCGCGGGCCTGACCTGGCTCGCGGTCGCCGTCCTCTTCCGCTTCTCGTCGCTGGCGGCGCTGACCGCGGCCGCCTCGGCGCCGCTCATCGCCTGGGTCGCCGGTGAGCCCAGGCCGATCTTCTGGATGGTCGTCATCATGGCGGTGCTGATCTTCTTCCGGCACCGCGAGAACATCGACCGCCTGCGCAAGGGCGAGGAGCCGAAGATCGGGGGCAAGAAGCCCGCTTGACGATCCTCTCTGACGCCGAGCGCATCGCGTGGCTGCGGCTCGCGCGAACGGAAAACGTCGGCCCCGTCACCTTCGAGCAGCTGGTCGGCCGCTATGGCTCGGCGGAACGGGCGCTGGCCGCCCTGCCCGAGCTGTCGCGCCGGGGCGGCCGCATCAAGCCGCTGGCGATTCCGACCGACGCCGACGTGGAGCGCGAACTGGAAGCCGGTGAGCGGCTCGGCGCGCGCATGCTCGCCTCCTGCGAGGATGATTTTCCGGCGCCGCTCGCCGCCGTCGATCCGCCGCCGCCGCTGATCTGGGCGCGCGGGAACGCCGACCTGATGCGCCGGCGCTGTGTCGCCATCGTCGGCGCCCGTATCGCCTCGGCGGGCGGCCAGCGCTTCGCGCGTGGCCTCGCCGGTCAGCTGGGCGCGGCGAGTCACGTCGTCGTCTCCGGCATGGCCCGCGGCATCGACGGCGCGGCCCACGAAGGCGCGCTACCGACCGGCACGGTGGCCGTCCTCGGCGGCGGCATCGACGACGTCTATCCGCCCGAACACGCCGGTCTCTACGAACGCCTCTGCGCCGAAGGCTGCGTCGTCAGCGAAAGCCGCCCCGGTTACCGCGCCAAGGCCCAGGACTTCCCGCGTCGCAACCGCATCATCTCGGGCCTGTCGCTGGCCGTCGTGGTCGTGGAAGCCGAGCTGAAGTCCGGCTCGCTCATCACCGCGCGCCTGGCCGCCGAGCAGGGCCGCGAGGTCTTCGCCGTGCCGGGTTCGCCGCTGGATCCCCGCGCCAAGGGAACCAACGACCTGCTCCGCCAGGGCGCGGCCCTTTGCGAAGGCGTCGACGACATCCTGCGCGTGCTGGAACAGGCGCCGGCCATCCGGTGCGAGCGGAAAGACCCGCCCTCGCCGACGGGTTTCGAGGAGGCCGACGAGAGCCTGTGTGATCGGGTCGCCGCCCTGCTCTCTCCCACGCCGGTTTCGCGAGATGAACTCGTGCGCGCCACCGGAGCGCCTGCATCCGCCGTCTTCGCCGCTCTCGTGGAGTTGTCGCTCGCCGGCCGCGCCGAGCTGTTGCCCGGCGGCATGGTCACCAGCGGCTAGTCACCCGTGTCGGACGAGGCGATCGCCGCCTCGATGGCCAGAAGCCTGATTCCCGCGGCAAGCTTGCGCTCACCCGCCTGCTCGGCCAACTGCGCCAATCCGGCCAGCATGTCCTCGATATAGTCGAGCACATCATCGGCGGGCGCGGTGACAGCGGCGCGGGCGTTCATGGGGAGGTCTCGCGGCAAGCTTATACGCGTGTAAGTATATGGCTCACTACGAGTTGTAAACGACCCTTTCTCAGGGGGCGCGTTGACAGACCGGCGCCCTCGCCCCCACTTTCCCGGCCTTTCCGGGCTCAGCCCTCCCCGTTCGAAAGCCTGCATGAACGTCGTCGTCGTCGAGTCCCCGGCCAAGGCCAAGACCATCAACAAGTACCTCGGCCCGGGCTTTACGGTCCTTGCCTCGTACGGACATGTCCGCGACCTGCCCTCCAAGGACGGATCCGTTCGTCCCGAGCAGGACTTCGCCATGGACTGGGAGGTCGATTCCAAATCGGCCAAGCGGCTGGGCGAGATCGCCGAAGCGCTGAAAGGCGCCGACCGCCTGATCCTCGCCACCGACCCCGACCGTGAGGGCGAGGCGATCAGCTGGCACGTGCTCGAGGTCCTCAATCGCAAGAAGGCGCTGAAAGACGCCCGCGTCGAACGCGTCACCTTCAACGCCATCACCCGGGGCGCCGTGCAGGAGGCGATGGCCAACCCGCGCCAGCTCGACATGGAGCTGGTCGACGCCTACCTGGCGCGGCGCGCGCTGGACTACCTCGTCGGCTTCACCCTCTCGCCGGTGCTGTGGCGCAAGCTGCCGGGCGCCAAGTCGGCCGGACGCGTGCAGTCGGTGGCGCTGCGCCTCGTCGTCGACCGCGAGGTCGAGATCGAGCAGTTCAAGACGCAGGAATACTGGACCGTCGAGGCCGACGTCTCCGCCGGCTCCGATCCCTTCATCGCGCGGCTGGTTACGCACGAGGGCAAGAAGCTCAGCAAGTTCGACCTGGGTGACGAGGCGACCGCCACCGCCGCGAAGGCCGCGGTGCAGGCCGCTACCTTCCGGGTGTCCTCGGTCGAGAAGAAGCCGGCCAAGCGCACGCCGCCGCCGCCCTTCACCACCTCGACCCTGCAGCAGGAGGCCGCCCGTAAGCTCGGCTTCTCGGCCCAGCGCACCATGCAGGCCGCGCAGAAGCTCTACGAAGGCGTCGACATCGGCGGTGAGACGGTGGGTCTCATCACCTACATGCGGACCGACGGCGTCCAGGCCGCGCCCGAGGCGCTGGAGGAGGCTCGTGGCGTCATCGCCGGCATCTACGGCCGCGAGTACGTCCCCGAGAGCGCCCGCCACTACAAGACCAAGGCCAAGAACGCCCAGGAGGCGCACGAGGCCATCCGACCGACTTCGCTGAACCGCAACCCCGGCAAGCTGCGGCTGGAGGGCGACTTGGGGCGCCTCTACGAGCTGATCTGGAAGCGGATGATCGCCTCGCAGATGGAGGCGGCGCGGATCGAGCGCACGACTATCGACCTGGACAGCTCCGACGGCCGCACCGGCCTTCGCGCCACCGGTCAGGTGATCCAGTTCCCCGGCTACCTCGCCGTCTATGAGGAAGGCCGCGACGACACCGGCGCCGACGACGAGGACTCCGCCCGCCTGCCCGCCGTCGACGAAGGCGCCGAGGCTCGCGTCGTCGAAGCCCGCGCCGACCAGCACTTCACCGAACCGCCGCCGCGCTACTCCGAAGCCAGCCTGGTGAAGAAGCTGGAGGAGCTCGGCATCGGCCGGCCCTCGACCTACGCCTCGATCCTGACCGTGCTGCGCGACCGCGCCTATGTGCGGATGGACAAGAACCGCTTCATTCCCGAGGACAAGGGCCGGCTCGTCACCGCCTTCCTCGAGCAGTTCTTCGGCCGCTACGTCGAGTACGACTTCACCGCCGAGATGGAGGAGAAGCTCGACCTCGTCTCCGCCGGCGAGCTCGACTGGAAGACCCTGCTGCGCGAGTTCTGGACCGATTTCCAGGCCGCGGTGGCCGAGATCGGCGAGCTGCGCACCACCCATGTCCTCGATGCGCTGAACGACGCGCTGGGCCCGCTGATCTTCCCGCCGCGCGAGGACGGCGCCGATCCGCGCGCCTGCCCGACCTGTGGCGAAGGACGCCTGAGCCTGAAGACAGGCAAGTTCGGCGCCTTCATCGGCTGCTCCAACTATCCGGAATGCCGCTTCACGCGCCCGATCGCCCAGAACGACGACGAGGCCAACGGCGACAACGCCGACCGCGAACTCGGCATCGACCCGAAGACTGGCGAGACGGTGTGGCTGAAGACCGGCCGCTTCGGCCCCTACGTCGAAGCCGTCGGCGGCGAAAAACCCCGCCGCGCCAGCCTGCCGAAGGCCTGGCCGCCGGCGTCGATGGACATCGACAAGGCCCTGCGCCTCCTGAACCTGCCGCGCGAAGTCGGCCCGCACCCCGAAGACGGCCAGATGATCCTGGCCGGCATCGGCCGCTACGGCCCCTACGTCCAGCACAACGGGACCTACGCCAACCTGCCTACCCCGGACGAGGTCTTCGAGGTCGGTATCAACCGCGCGGTCGCGGTGCTGGCGGAGAAGAAGGCCGGCTTCAAGGGCCGGGGCCAAGCGGCTGCGCTGAAGGACCTCGGCCCCCACCCCACCGACGGCAAACCGATCCAGGTGCTGTCAGGCCGCTACGGCCCCTACATCAAGCACGGCTCGACCAACGCCAATATCCCCAAGGGCAAGGACCCGCAGGCGGTCACCCTCGAGGAAGCCGTCGCGCTCATCGCCGAACGCGCGGCGAAGGGGCCTGCGAAAAAGGGCGCGCGAGGAAAGAAGAAGGCGGCGACGTAAGCCCTTCCCCCTGGATGGGGGAAGGGTTTGGGATGGGGGTGGGATGCTGTCCGCATCCACTCCCGTCCGCAGCAATTCCCGGAAACGGCGCCACCCCCATCCCCGGCCCTTCCCCCATCCAGGGGGAAGGGAATTACACCTTAATCTGGCTCTTCACATACCCGCGGAAGCCCTTCCCGAAGGGCGGGCGCATCTGCACGAGCTGCGGGATGTCCTTCTTCAGCTGGGTGAAGACGCTCTTGCGGTGGCTGAACTCGCGAAAGCCGTCGTGGCCGTGATAGCTGCCCATGCCCGCGGGGCCGACGCCGCCGAACGGCATCTCTTCCTGGGTGATGTGCATGATCACGTCATTGACGGTGACGCCGCCCGAGGTGGTGTGGTTCAGAACCTTGTCCTGCTCGGCCTTGTCGTCGCCGAAGTAGTAGAGGCCGAGCGGACGGTCGTTGGCGTTCACGTAGGCGACCGCCTCGTCGACGTGCTTGTAGGTCTTCACCGGCAGGACGGGCCCGAAGATCTCCTCCTGCATCACCTTCATGTCGTCGGTGGGGTTGAGGATCAGCGTCGGCGCGATCTTGCGGTGCGGCTGCTGGGTCAGGTTCTCGTCGGCCGGGTTGATCTCGACGATCTCGGCGCCCTTGGCCCTGGCGTCCTCGATGTAGCCCATGATGCGGTCGTAGTGCCGCTGGGCGATGACCGAGGTGTAGTCGGGGTTGTCCTTCAGGGTCGGGAACATCTTCGTCACCGACGCCTTGGCCTCGCTGACGAACTCACCGACGCGGTCTTCCGGGGCTAGCACATAGTCGGGCGCGAGGCAGATCTGGCCAGCGTTCAGCGTCTTGCCGTTCATGATCCGCGCGGCGGTCACCTTCATGTCGGCGGTCTTGGAAACGATCACCGGGCTCTTGCCGCCCAGCTCCAGCGTCACCGGCACCAGGTTCTCGGCGGCGGCCTTCATGACGTGCTTGGCGATCGAAGTCGCGCCGGTGAACAGCAGGTGGTCGAACGGCAGTGAGGAGAAGGCTTGGCCGACTTCCGGCCCGCCGGTGAAGACCGCGATCTCCTCTTCGGAGAAGGCGGACGCGAACATCTCCTTCATCAGCTCGGAGGTCGCCGGGGTGAACTCCGACGGCTTGATCATCGCCCGATTGCCGGCGGCCAGGATCGAACCCAGCGGCGCGAAGGTCAGGTTCACCGGGAAGTTCCAGGGTGCGATCACGCCGACCGTGCCCTTGGGCTGCGAATAGACGACCGCCTTCGCGCCCAACAGGCCGAGGATCGCGGGGGTGGTCTTCTTCTTCTCCGGCTTCATCCAGGTCTTCAGGTGCGCCCGGGCGTCCTTCAGCGTGCCGATGGAGCCGGCGATGTCGGTCAGCGCCGAGGCGTCCTTCGAACGGGCGCCGAAATCCTCATCCAGCGCCGCCACGATGCGGTCCTGGTAGTCGATCAGCAGCTTGATGCAGCGGTTGATGCGGTCGATCCGCAGCTCCGCGGAAGGCGCGCCGTCGCGGATGTGGGCCGCCTTCTGGCGGGCCAGGACGTCCAGCATCTCCGCGCGCGCAGCGTCGGCGGTCAGGTTGGCCGGGGCATTCATAGGGTCTTCCTCCGCGAGGAGCCTTGTGGCGGCTCCAATCTTGACGGTGTTCACAATGCCCTCACGGCAGGCAAGCCGCAACATTTCGCTGGCGTTCCGCAACGTCCGGCCCCTAACGCTAGCCGCGAAAAGCTCCCGGAGGCGCGACGTGGACTACAAGAAGATCAGGCTCGAAACCGCGGACGGCGTGGCGACGCTGACCCTGAACGACCCCTCCACCCTGAACGCGGCGGGCATCGACCTCGCCAGCGAGATGGCGCACGCGCTGCGGTCGCTGGCGGCGGGCGTCGTGCAGGCCCGCGCGCTGATCGTCACCGGCGAGGGCCGCGGCTTCTGCTCGGGCGCGAACCTGTCGGGTGGCGGCGCGGCGGGGCGTGAGCTGGACGTCGACGGCAAGCCCGACGCCGGTCAGGCGCTGGAGACGACCTACAACCCGCTGATCATGCTCATGCGCGACTTCCCGCTGCCGATCGTGACGGCGGTGAACGGCGCGGCTGCCGGCGTCGGCTGCTCGATCGCGCTGATGGGCGACATGATCATCGCCGCTGAGAGCGCCTACTTCCTGCAGGCCTTCCGCCGCATCGGCCTCGTGCCCGACGGCGGCTCGACCTACCTGCTGCCGCGCATGATCGGCCGCGCCCGGGCCATGGAGATGGCGCTGCTGGGCGAGAAGATCCCGGCGAAGACGGCGCTGGAATGGGGCCTCATCAACCGCTGCGTCCCCGACGCCGAGCTGATGTCGACCGCGACCGCCGTCGCGCAGGAACTGGCGACCGGCCCCAAGGCGCTGGGCATGATCCGCAAGCTGATGTGGGACAGCCTCGACAACGACTGGACCGCCCAGCTTAACGAGGAACGTCAGGGCCAGAAAGTCGCCGGCAAGACCGCCGACTTCATCGAAGGCGTCACCGCCTTCCTCCAGAAGCGCAAGGCCGAGTTCAAGGGCGCCTAGAGGTAGGGCTTGTAGCTCTTCTCTTCGACGATATCGGAGCCGGCCGCCTCGTTGATGGCGCGCTTGATGGCGGCGCGGCGGTCGTTCTCGACATAGACCGAGCGGGCGAGCTGGACGAAGCGGTCGCCGAAGTCCTGCCGCCGCTCGCAGTCGCGCTTGCCGTCCTCGATGTCCCAGAGCGCGCCGTTGACCTCGGCAAGCTCGGCGGTCAGCCGGTCGATCTCGGCGGTCTTGGGCAGGTGCTGTTCGGCGGTGGCCTCCAGAAGGCTAAGCTCCTTGCGGACGTTGGCCTCCTTGGCGGGGTCGCCGATGCGGGCGGCCTTCACGCGCAGGATGGTGATCTTGTCGACCAGTTCGCCGGCCGAGATCGGGGCCATGATGCTCATGCCAGCAGCCTCTCAAGGGCTTCGGCGGCGAATTCGAGAGGCAGTGCGTCCATGCCGCCCCCGTAGTCTTCCGCGACCAGAACCTCAAGCCGCCGCGCCGCCGGCCTGAACTTCATGGCCTTGCGCCGATCCTTCTGGAGGGACAGCAGCGGCGCCCCGCCCGCCGCCAGCATGTGTCCAGGTCCCGCGTCGTTGGCCACGCCGGCCGCCAACCGCGAGGCTAGCGCGATGACCAATAGCGGCCCCTTGATGTCGGTGTAGGCGTCGATCCGCTCCATCTCCGGGAAGAGCGCGTCCGGCAGCGCCGTGCCGGTCACGGCGGCGTCGCGGTCTTCATCCGGGCCGAAGAAGAAGACTGGGACCCGGCCCTTCCCCTCCTGCCGCTTCGCCAGCGCGATGTGCCGCATGAAGACAACCCGCTGCACGTAGCGCGATGTAGCTCTCCAGCGGCCAGCGCTTTTCCTGACCTCCAGCGCCGGGAGCGAAACCCACGTAGGTCGGGCCAGAGGGCAGCAAGATCTCAGCGGCCTTCAGCGCCCGTTCGTTGGTCAGCGCCAGCGGCTGCAGCCCCGCGCCGGGCGCGGCCTCGGCCAGCAGCGCGCCCAGCCGGTCGATCACCGCGTCGGGCAGATCGCTACGTCCGGCTGCCGAGACCAACCGGCCCCCTGCCCGCTTCGCCACGATCGAGCGCCGGACGTTCTCCTGCGTGTCGATGACGAGGTCGAAGGTGCGGCCGCCAAACGGCTTCACCCACGGCAGCCAGTCGAGCGGCCCGGCGCCGGTCGCGCCCTGGACGACCACCTCGTCGATCAGCCCCTCGACGACCGGCTTCAGCAGCCCGGCGTAGACCGTCGAGCCCTTGGCCGCGCACCAGCTGATCTTCGCATCCGGGAACGCCGCGCGAAGACCGGCCACGAACGGCAGCTTGATTAGTCCGTCGCCGATCACCTCGCCCATCGAATAGACCAGCACAGAGGTCGTCACCTGCCGCTCCACGACGTGAGTGAATACTCACTTGCATCCATCGCCGGAATATGTGAGTGAACGCTCACACGTCGGGAGAGACTCAAGTGTCCGCCAAACCTCGCATCGAGCGCGCCGCGCTGGAAGTCTTCGTGCGCGACGGCGTCGA
>CAMLRH010000104.1 GCA_946482375.1 uncultured Caulobacteraceae bacterium
GACGAAAGTCGGGACCCAGGTCTGTCCAGTCAGCACTCCGCTGGAAAGTCCTGGGTCCCGGCCTCCGCCGGGATGAGCGGATAAGGCTAGCTCACAACACCCCGAGCATATCGGCCACCAGCGGGTGGCGGACGATGTCGCGTTCGGCGAGGCGGACGACGGCGATGTTGCCGACCGCTTCCAGTCTTTCGGCGACGGGGCCGAGGCCGGAGAGTTCGGGCAGCAGGTCGGACTGGTTGGGGTCGCCGGTGACCACCATCGTCGAGTGCCAGCCCAGCCTGGTCAGCAGCATCTTGAGCTGCACGTAGGTGCAGTTCTGGGCCTCGTCGATGACGACGAAGGCGTTGTTGAGCGTGCGGCCGCGCATGAAGCCCACCGGTGCGATCTCGATGGCGCCCTCGGCCATGAGCGCGCGAACGCGTTTCATCGACAGGCGGTCCGACAGCGCGTCGTAGAGCGGACGCAGGTAGGGCGCGAGCTTGTCCTCCATCTCGCCGGGCAGGAAGCCGATGGATTCGCCGGCTTCGACGGCGGGGCGGGAGAGCACGATGCGGCCGACCTTGCCGGCTTCCAGCGCCTCCACGGCCTTGGCGATGGCGAGGTAGGTCTTGCCGGTGCCGGCGGGGCCCAGCGCCATGACCAGGTTCTTGTTGTCGATCGCCTCGATCAGCTGCGCCTGACCGGGCGATTTTGGTTTTATTGTCTTGAGATACCCCTGCTCCCTGTCGTCGTTATGCCCCAGCGGCGACCAGCCGGCGCCCACGGGAAGACGGCGCACCTTGCTGTCCTCCTGATGGAACTGGGCCGGGTCGAAAGCGCCTTCGCGCACCATCCGCTTCAGGGCACGTTTGGTCATGCAATCCTCCGTTGGGGGCATGAAAAAAGGGCGGGCCACAGCGGCTCGCCCTCGGGACAGGAAGTGAGATGAGAGTGGGCGGCGCGTGCGCGGCCGGGAGGCTCGCTGACGCCTGTCAAACGGGTCGGCGGACTTGGCCGCCGGAACTCAAAACGCGACACCCGGCTCTCCGTCTCGGCGGGATTACGGGGAGACTGGCGTCCCCCCGAATCGCCCGACTAGAATGATGCTAACCCGTTTTCGAAACGGTTAAGCGGGCATTCACCGAAACGTCACCGAGCAGCCAATGACTGTCTATTCCCTGGGCGGCGTAGCGCCCCAGCTTCCGCCCGAGGACGCCTACTGGATCGCGCCGAGCGCCGCGGTGATGGGCAACGTCATCCTCAAGACGAACGCCTCGATCTGGTGGGGCGCGGTGATCCGGGGCGACAACGACCCCATCACCATCGGCGAGAACTCCAACATCCAGGACGGTTCGGTGCTGCACACCGACACCGGCGTGCCGCTGACTATCGGGGCGAACGTCACCGTCGGGCACCTGGTGATGCTCCACGGCTGCACCATCGGCGACAACTCGCTGATCGGGATCGGCTCGATCATTCTGAATGGGGCGAAGATCGGCAGGAACTGCCTGATCGGCGCCAACGTGCTGATCACCGAGGGCAAGGAGATCCCGGACAACTCGCTGGTCATGGGCGCGCCTGGCAAGGTGGTGCGCGAGGTCAGCGATCATCAAGCGATGGTCCTGCAGGGCTCGGCGCATCACTACGTCGAGAACTGGAAGCGCTATCGCCGCGATCTCGCAGAGGTGCGTTGACGGACGGTAGGGAAGGTGACGGACGCTCTTAGTCCGTCATCCTCGGGCTCGTCCCGAGGACCCATGAACACCGCGTCTTGACGATTGGCTCACCACGCATGGGTCGTCGCAGGCCCCCTTCGGCCCTTCGGGCCACTTCCCCCAAGGGGGGAAGATCAAGGGAGAAGCGCCGTGGCTCACGAATTCGTCCGCGTCGACCGGGAAGGGCCGGTCACCATCGTCACGCTGAACCGGCCGGAGGTCATGAACGCGCTGCACTCGCCGGCGCACTTCGAGCTGGACGAGGTGTTCAACGACTTCGCCAACGATCCCGAGCAGTGGGTGGCGATCGTCACCGGGGCAGGCGAGCGAGCATTTTCGGCGGGCAATGACCTGAAGCACCAGGCAAGCGGCGGCGGCATGAGCACGCCGCCCTCGGGTTTCGCCGGGCTGACGTCGCGCTTCGACCTCAACAAGCCGCTGATCGCGGCGGTCAACGGCATCGCCATGGGCGGCGGCTTCGAGATCGCGCTGGCCTGCGACATCATCATCGCGGCTGACAGCGCCGTGTTTGCACTGCCTGAGCCGCGCGTCGGTCTGGCGGCGCTGGCCGGCGGCATGCACCGGCTGCCGCGCGCCATCGGGCTGAAGCGCGCGATGGGGATGATCCTGACGGCGCGTCGCGTTTCAGCCGCGGAGGGTCAGGAGCTGGGCTTCGTCAATGCGGTAGTCCCGGCCGCCGACCTGATGACCGAAGCGAAGCGCTGGGCACGGATGATCGGCGAGTGCAGCCCCATGTCGATCCGCGCCTCGAAGGAGGCGGTGATGAAAGGGCTGGACGAGGCGACGCTGGAGACCGCGATCCGGGGGCAGTTCAAGTACCCCGCCATCGGGGCCCTGTTTCAGTCCGAGGACTTCCGCGAGGGCCCTATGGCGTTCGCGCAGAAGCGGGCGCCGGAGTGGAAGGGGAGGTAGGGCTAACGCGTGGTAATTACGTATGAGAACTCGAACGGGGTCGCGTCAGTCCACGCTTTAAGACACTTCAAAGCTGCGCCTCGCTGTTCCGCAGCGCGAGTTCGCAATACAACCGCTCACCCCGGCGAAAGCCGGGGCCCATACTGAGGCAGCTTGGGTCCCGGCTTTCGCCGGGATGAGCGGAGCAGGTTAGGCCGAAGCCTTCGCCCGGTTCCGGTTGCGATTGCGCCGGCGAGGCCGCCGCTTTTCCTGCTGACCCGCGTCGGTGAGCGGGTTGTAGGCGTCCGGACGGTGAACCGGCCGATGCTCCGACTGGCCGTGCGGCTTCTGACCGCCCGGCTTGCGGCCGCGCTTCGGTTGTTGCCGGGGTTGCTCAGCCTTTTGCGCCGGTTCGGTGGCCCGCAGGGCGGCTTCAGACGCGCCCAGCGCCCGATCGTTGCGGCGGTCCCACGAGGGGATCGTCTGACGGGTCACGCGCTGGATGTCGCGCAGCAGGTTGCGTTCGTCGTCGCTGACCAGCGCGATGGCCACGCCCGTCGTACCGGCGCGGGCCGTGCGGCCGATCCGGTGGACGTAGGCCTCCGGCACGTTCGGCAGCTCGTACTGGATGACGTGGGTGATGCCGTCGACGTCGATGCCGCGCGCGGCGATGTCGGTGGCGACCAGCGCCTGGACGGTCCCGGCCTTGAAGGCCGCAAGCGAGCGCTCGCGTTGACCCTGGCTCTTGTCACCGTGGATCGAGGCCGCCTCGACGCCGACGACGCCGAGTTGCTTGGCCACCCGATCCGCGCCGCGCTTGGTACGGGTGAAGATCAGGACGCGCTTCATGGCGCCGTCGGCGAACAGCTCGGCCAGCAGGGCGCGCTTGCGGGCGCCTTCGATGAAGAGGACCTTCTGGTCGATCTTCTCGACGGTGGTCGCCTGCGGCGTCACCGACACCTTGGCCGGGTCGTGCAGCAGTTCGGCGGCCAGCTTGCCGATCTCGTTCGGCATGGTGGCCGAGAAGAACAGGTTCTGGCGCTTGTGCGGCAGCAGCTTGGCGATGCGCCGGATCGGCACCACGAAGCCGAGGTCGAGCATCTGGTCGGCCTCGTCGAGAACGAAGATCTCGGTCTCCGACAGGTTGGCGACTTTCTCCTGGATGTGGTCGATCAGGCGGCCGGGCGTGGCCACGAGGACATCGACGCCGCCGGCCAGCGCGCGGACCTGCGGGCCGTACTTCACGCCGCCGAAGACGATGGCGACGGAGAGGCCCATGTGCTTGCCGTAGGCCTTGAAGCTGTCGGCGATCTGGGTGGCGAGTTCGCGGGTCGGCGAGAGGATCAGCGCCCGGCAGCCGCGGCGCGGCGCGGGGCGGCGGTTCTCGGCCAGCCGCTGTAGGATCGGCAGCGCGAAGGCCGCCGTCTTGCCGGTGCCGGTCTGGGCGATGCCCAGCAGGTCGCGGCCCTGCAGCACCAGCGGAATGGCCTGCGCCTGGATCGGGGTGGGGGTGGTGTAGCCTTCATGCGCGAGCGCCTGAAGGATGGGCTTCGAGAGCCCAAGCGAATTGAAATCGTTCAAGTAATTAGCTTTCAGTATGCGCGGAGCGCCGCGCTGCCCAGAAACGGCGCGCGGATCGCCGACGCGGGGTCGGTGGTGACGCCCCGCGTGTCTGGGCGTCTTATGGAAGTGAACCTCGGCGAGCGGCAGGTGGACCCGAAAGGTCCCTCACGCGGCTGCTCAGCCAGATAGCGCGGTCATCGCGCAGGGCCGATGTGGAGGCTCAGGCCTTTAAAGTCAATGAACTATGCCGTGGGGCAGCGAATGCGCCGCAGGCCGTTGCGGACGTCGAACAGCCCCTGGCCGTCGTCGATCAGGCGGTAGCGGAAGGTCCGCCGGCTCAACGCGCCCTCGCCGGTGAGCGCGACGTTGATCAGAATCTCACTCGGATCGGAAGTCTCCACCGACGCCACCGGCCCGCTGCTCTCATAGAAGGTCAGCCGGTCGGGGCCGATCTGGAGCCTGGTCTCCGCCGGGGGCTTGCAGTCTTCGATCGTCGCGGCCCAGACGCCGTGGAAGGTTGCCGGCACGGCGGTCAGCCGCGTCGGCTCGGGCGCGGCGGCGGGCGAACCGCTCTGGGCTTGCGGAAGCCGGTCGCTGCAGGCGGCGAGGCACAGGGCGGCGAGGGCGACATTGATAGAGCGCATGGACCTCAAGCGGCTGAGCGTAAGAACAGGTTGCGTCGCGTCACCCTTGCCCGAAAACGCGGGGCGCGCGAATGTGCAAGATAACAACGATAACCTACCCGGGAGCGTCCGCCAGATGGCCGCGAAAGAGACCTACGACTACATCATCATCGGCGCCGGCTCGGCCGGCTGCGTGCTGGCAAACAGGCTGACGGAAGACCCCAACACCCGGGTGCTGCTGGTCGAGGCCGGCGGCAAGGACGCTTCGATCCTGATCCACATGCCGGCTGGCGTCGGCGAACTCATCAAGGCCAAGGGGGCGCACAACTGGGGCTTCTGGACCGAGCCGGAGCCGAACCTGAACAACCGCCGCCTGTGGTGGCCGCGCGGCAAGGGCTGGGGCGGCTCGTCGTCGATCAACGGCATGATCTACATCCGCGGCCACGCGCGCGACTACGACCAGTGGCGCCAGATGGGGCTGGCCGGCTGGTCGTATGCCGACGTGCTGCCCTACTTCCGGCGCTCGGAGACGCTGGAGGGCGGGGCTGACAAGTATCATGGCGACAGCGGGCCGCTGTATGTGTCGAAGGGCTCCTCGCCCAACCCGATCTTCTCGTCGGTGATCGAGGCGGGAAAGCAGGCTGGCTTCAAGACGACGAACGATTTCAACGGCTTCCAGCAGGAAGGTTTCGGTCCCTACCACCTGACCATCAAGGACGGGCGGCGCTGGAGCGCGGCGGCGGGTTATCTGCGCGAGGCTTTGGACCGGCCAAACCTGACAACGCTCACCCACATGCGCACGACGCGGGTGATCGTCGAGAACGGCCGCTGCGTCGGCGTCGAGATTGCCAAGAACGCCAAGTCGAAGCGCCGCGTCATCCATGCCGCCAAGGAAGTGCTGCTGGCGGCGGGCGCGGTGCAGACGCCGCAGATTTTGCAGCTGTCGGGTATCGGCGACCCGGAGGAGCTCAACAAGCACGGCATCCCGGTGGTGCATGCCTTGAAGGGCGTCGGCGCCAACCTGCAGGACCACCTCGACGTCATCCTCGGCTGGGAAACGACGGGGGTGAAGACCGCCTACAGCTACAACAAGGGCCTGGCGCGGCTCGGCGTCGGCCTGAACTACCTGCTGTTCAAGAAGGGCATCGGACGGACTAACATGCTGGAGGCCGGCGCCTTCATCCCGTCGCGGCCCGATCTCGACCGGCCGGACCTGCAGATCCACACGGTGATGGCGATCATGCAGGACCACGCCAAGGTGGTGATCGAGAAGGACGGCTTCTCGCTGCACGTCTGCCAGCTGCGGCCGGAGAGCAAGGGTCGCATCGGCCTGCTCAATGCCGACCCGTTCGCCGACCCGGCGATCTTCGCCAACTACCTGGCGACCGAAGAGGACCGCCGCGCGATGCGCGAGGGCGTGAAGATCGCCCGCAAGGTGGCGGCGCAGGCGGCCTTCGCCCAGTTCCAGCCCAAGGAATACGGCGAGAGCGCCAAGGCCCAGACGGACGACGAGATCGACGCCTGGATCCGGCAGAACGCCGAGACGATCTATCACCCGGTCGGCACCTGCAAGATGGGCCCCGAGACCGACCCGATGGCGGTGGTCAACGGCGAGCTGAAAGTGATCGGCATCGAGGGCCTGCGCGTCATCGACGCCTCGGTGATGCCGACGCTGGTCAGCGGCAACACCAACGCGCCGACCATCATGATCGCGGAGAAGGCTTCGGACATGATCCGCGGCCGCGCGGCGCTGCCGGCGGAAGACGCGCCGGTCTACGAGCCGGGAGAGGCCGCGGCGGCCTGATTGCGCTCTTGAGTCTGGGATGACGGAGAGTGGCATTGAAATCCGCTCATCCCCGCGAAGGCGGGGACCCAGGTTTGTTATCGTAGAGCGCGAGGCTGTCAGAAAAAGCCTGGGTCCCCGCCTTCGCGGGGATGAGCGGAAAAAAGTCAGGCGATCTGGCGGCCGTTGATTACGGCCAGCCGCAGCGTCGGCTCGAGTTCCGAGGCCGAGGCGGTGCTCAGCACATTGACGACCGACAGGAGGCGATGGACGCCTTCCTGCAGCCATTCGAGGGCGCCGGTGGGCTGGTAGAGGCCGATGTAGCGGTCGACGTCGCCCTCGGGGTTGGCGAGCGGCGCCATGAAGATCTCCATGGCGAAGGACGCCATCTCGGGCGCCTCGACCTCGGCGTTGATGACGATCGGATCGGCCGAGGCGCGGCACAACTCCAGCGACGACTGCACGCGGGGACGGTCGGACGCGACCCACAGCTGCAGCCCCTGTTCGCCCTTAAGCTCGCGGCCGTGCAGGTTGGCGACGAAGCCGCCCGACAGGCGGAAGCGGTATCGTCCGGGCGCGTCACGCCCGAGCATGAAGATTTGCGGCAGAAGATCGGTGAAGGCGCCCGGGTCGATGTCGGTGCGAGTCGGCAGGGCGTTCTCGCCCCGGCACGTGCGCCAGTAGTCGATCAGCCGTTCGGTGTTGGAATGAAACATTCCGCCCGCACCCCTGTTCTCTTCCCCACGGACGTGACCGCCCGCATCCGGTTCGGAGCAAGGATCGGGCCAACTCGAAGCGGCCCAATTCGGAACAGCTAGCGGCGCGGACGAACGACCAGCTTCCAGGCGTTGTCCTCGGTCAGGAAGGTGCGGGCGGCCGTCTGCACGTCGGCGGCGGTCACCCGTTCGGTCTGGGGCAGCAGCGAGCGGATGGCGTCGAGGCGGCGCGGGTCGGCCTGCGCGCCGGAGAGCCGGGAAGCCCAGAACTCGTTGGTGTGCTGGGCCTTCTCCAGGGTCTCCACGCGCGGTTTGCGCGCGCGTTCCAGCAGGTCCGCGGCCACCGGCCGGTCGCGGAGTTCGGCGGCGATCTTCAGCGCATCGGCGAAGAAGTCGTCGACCTTGGTCGGCGGAACCTCGACCTGGGCGGAGATCAGGCCCCAGCCGGGGAAGCTCAGGCTGTGGTCGTAGCTGACGGCGGGCGAGTAGGTAGCCCCCTGGTTTTCGCGCAGCTCGTCGTTCAGGCGGATGCGCATGATCTCACCGAGGATCGCCACGTCGCGGGCGCGTTGCGGGTCGTCGAAGAAGTCGTCCGTGCGCCAGGCGATGTAGGCGATGGCCTGGTCGCTGCGCCCCTTATGGGTCAGCACCACGGGCCCGCCGGGTCGCGGGAAGCCGGTGACGCGGCTTTGCGGCGAAGGTTCCACCTCCGCGCGGGGCGGCAGGGCGCCAAAGGTGGCGGCGGTCGCGGCGATCGCCTTGTCGACGGTGATGTCGCCGACGATCACCACCTCGACGGGGCCGCTGGACAGGCCGGGCGCGATCTGGGCGGCCATCGCCTCGACGGTGGCGCCGGCGATTTCGTCGCGCGAGGGGAAGGTCCAGCGACGGTCGCCAGTGTGCAGCAGGCCCGCCAGGTCGCGGTTGAAGACGCCGCCGTCGGTGGCCTCGTAGCGGTCGTGCAGGGTCGAGGCGTAGGTCTTCATCCGCTCGAACGCCTCCGGCCGCCAGCCGGGTTCGACAGCGTAGGCGGCGAGCACCTGCAGCTGGGTCAGCAGGTCCTCGGTGCGGGTCTCGCCGCTGAGCACGAAGGCCTCGTCGTCGAGGCCGAAGTTGGCGCCGAGCACCTTGGCGGCGAAGACCTGCTCCATCTCGTCGGCGGTGATCTGCTTCAGGCCGCCCTCGATCACGGCCGCGCCGGCCCAGGTCATAGACTGGCGGTCCGGCGGCAGCGACAGGCGGCCACGGCCGATGTTGGCCTTCACCAGCACCTGCTGGTCGCGGAATCTGGTCGGCTTGACGGTCAGCCGCACGCCGTTGGCGAAGCGGACGAAGACGGTGT
>CAMLRH010000105.1 GCA_946482375.1 uncultured Caulobacteraceae bacterium
CTGGCCGACTGCGCCTGCTACGTGCTGCCGTCCTATCGCGAGGGCACGCCGCGCACGGTGCTCGAGGCCATGGCCATGCAGCGCGCGATCATCACCACCGACGCGCCGGGCTGCCGCGAGACGGTGATCGACGGTGAAAATGGCTTCCTCGTGCCGCCGCGCGAGACTAAGGCTCTCGAAGAGGCGATGGAGCGGGCGATCACCGATCCCGGCCGCCTTGAGGCCATGGGATTGCGGTCGCGCCGGCTCGCGGAAGCAAAGTACGACGTGCGTGAAGTGAACAAGGCGATGATGGGGCTGCTGCAACTGCCGGAGGGCGGCCGATGACCACGACCCAGACCGTGCCGGGGTTTGGCGCGGCACAGCCCGACCGGCGCGTCCGCTTCACCGACGAGCGGCTTTCGGTCATCGACTGGGCGCAGACGATGGCCGTGTTCTACGTCGCCGTCTGGACGATCTCGCCGCCGCTATTCGCCAACGAGTGGGCCCGATGGGCCGCCGTGGTCGCCGTCGGCGTGTGGGTGCTCGGCGAGCTGACGCGCTCCAGCGGGATCATTCTGAGACCGGGTGCGCGGGTTCTGACCGCCCTCGTCTTCATGGGCTACACCGCCGCCGTTTCGGCCTACGTCGACGGGGTGGAGTCGGTGTTCGGCAACGTCCAGCTGTACGTCTTCATTCTCTTCCTGATCTTTTTCGAGGGTGCGCGACGGGCCGGCCTTAAGAAGTACCGCTGGGTGCTCTGGGGCGTGCTTGCGGTGCTGCCGATCTGGATGATCGCCACCCTGTCGGCGCTGGCCACCGACCGCTTCGCCGCCCGGCTCGGCACGCGCAATTCCGAGGAGTCCATCGCCTATGCCTCGAGCGGAGTCGGAGGCTATGGGCTGGTCTACGCGGTCGTTCTGGCGATTCCGGCCTTCGTCTACCTGATGAGAAGCCTGCCGCCGCTGTCGGCCGTTCGCCGGCGCACCGCCAGCCGCGCCCAGGCGGTGTTTCAGAAATTGCTGGTGGTCGCCTGCACGCTGCTGGGCGTCGCCCTCATCGTGCGAGCGGGCTTCAGCATCGCCCTTACGGCGCTCGGGCTCGGCATGGTCACCTATTTCCTGTTGAGCGGACGCGGCGCCAACCGGTCGTTCCGGATGGGACTGGCCGTCGCCATCGCCGCCGTCGCCGTGGCCTTGTCGCAGACCGCCCTGATCGGCTCGGCGCTCGACGGCCTCATCGAGGTGTCGCAGGGGACCAGCTACCGCTCGAAGCTGGAGGACATCCGCGCCTCGCTCGAGACCGACACCAGCCAGGGCACCGTCTACGACCGCGCCGAGCGATATACGCGCAGCCTGACGCTGTTCTTCGAGAACCCTGCGGTCGGGACCCTTTCCTTCCGCGACGTGGGCAAGCACTCCGCCATATTGGACACCTTCGCCCAGTTCGGAATCTTCGGCGGCGCGGCCTTCGTCTATCTGCTCTTCGGCGCCGGGGTCACGGTGCTGCGGGCCTCCGCCAGCCGGCCACAGATGGCCAATGCGGCCGGGGCGTTCCTGGTCATGCTGATGATCTGCACGATCTTCAACGGTCTCGCGGCGTCGATGGGCGTCGCCATGTACATCCTCTTCCCGCTGGCCATGACCTACGGGCTGGACCAGCCGCCCGGTGGCCGCTGGCGAACGCCCCCGCGTCCCGTGCGCGGAGGGGGACCCGTAGCCTGACCGGATGAGCGAGCGCCGCACGATCGTCTACGCCGGGGGCTTCGCGTTGCCCGCCGGCAACGCCTCGGCGCAGCGGGTGCTGGAGAACGGCCGGCTGCTCCAGGCGCTCGGCTATGACGTGGTTCTCGTCGGTCAGCTGAGCGACGCACCTGAGGCGGAAATCGAGGGACTGCGCTGCGTGAACATCCACGCCGCGCCGCACCCCTACTACAAGAACGACGCCGCCTCGGTCGTCGCGGCCATGGACGCGGTCGGGCCAGAGCGCATCGCGGCCGTCATCGCCTACAACTATCCCGCCAGGCCGCTGGCGCAGCTGATCGGATATGCCCGCCGCCATGGGTTCGCGGCCGTGGTCGAATGCACCGAATGGTATGGCTGGGAAGGCCGCCGCCTCCGCCACAACCTTCGCCGCCTGGTGGAGACCGAGGTGCGCATCAGGCTGTTGAGCCGGCGGGCCGGAAACGTCATCTGCGCCAGCGACTACGGCGCGGGCTACTTCAGCGGCCTGAACACTCTCGTCCTTCCCTTCGTCATCGACGAGAGCCGGCCGAAGTGGGCGGTCACGCCCCCGCCGAGGGACGACCGGCGGCGGTTCGTCTATATCGGCAGCCCCGGACAGGGCCTGGTGAAGGACCATGTCCATCTTGCCATCGCCGCCTTCGCGAAGCTGGCGCGCGGCGGTGCGGATTTCGACTTCCAGATCGCGGGCCTCACCGCCCGGGAGGTCGAGGGGACATTCCCGGAGCTGGCGGCCGATATCGCGGCGCTCGGCGACCGGATCACCTTCCACGGGCGCCTGACGCATCCGCAGGCCGTGGGCCTGCTGCGATCGGCGGACTTCTCGCTCTTCATCCGGCCCGACAACCGGGTCAGCCGCTTCGGCTTTCCGACCAAGCTCGCCGAAGCCTTCGCCTGCGGCGTGCCGGTGATCACCAACCCCACCAGCGATATCCCACGCTACCTCGAGGACGGCGCCAACGGCCTCCTGCTGGCTGGTCCGGACGCTGGCTCAGTGGAGGCGGGGCTTGCGCGCGCTCTGGCCCTCAGCGGGGACGAGATGGCGGCCATGAAGGCCCGCTGCGCCGCACGCAACCCATTCGCGCCGCGCGAGTGGAGCGGGCGGCTCGCGGATTTCATGGATAAGCTGCGCTGATGGCGGGGCGGATGAAGATTCTCTGGCTGGTGAACCTGGTGGTTCCGCGCGGCGCGACGCTGGCCGACCCGCGCAACGCCACGTTCGGCGGCTGGATTTCCACCATGCTCGCCGAGCTCTCGGCGCGGCCCGACGTCGAGATGGCCGTGGCCATGCGCTCGCCCGGCGGGGCCTGGGAAAAGGCCGCCAGCGGCGGCGTCACCTGGTACTACCTGCCGCCCGCGGCCGATCACTTCGACGTCGCCCAGGCCGATTGCGAAGCGGTGCTGGCCGATTTCGCGCCCGACCTGCTGCACGCCGAGGGGACCGAGATGGCCTACAGCTGCCGCTTCCTGCGCAGCTGGAAGGGCCGCAATGTGGTGTCCCTGCAGGGCGTGCTGCACGGCTATGAGCCATACGAATACGGCGGCCTGCGGCTCGACGACCTGGCGCTGTCCTTCAACCCGCGCCTGATGCTGGTCGCCGCCGCCATGACGGCCGCCAAGCACCTCCAGTTCAAGCCGAGGCTGAAGCTGGAGGCGCGGACTATCGGGCTGGCGCGCAATCTCATCGGCAGGACCGAATGGGACCGGGCCCAGGCCTTCGCCCTCAATCCCGCCGCGCCCTATTTCACCGTCAACCGCATCCTGCGCCCGCCGTTCTATGGCGAGCCCTGGGACGTGACGCGCGCGCGCCGCCACACGCTGTTCGTCGGCAACGCCTATCAGGCGCGAAAGGGCGCGCACTTTGTCGTCCGCGCCGTCGCGCAGCTGAAGGCGCACTACCCCGACATCCGGGTCGAATTCGCCGGGGATTCGCCGGAGCCCGGCGGCCTTCGCGACTGGAAGAAGCAGGTCGGCTACGCCGCCTACCTCCGCCACCTGATCGCAAAGTTCGGCCTCACGGACCAAGTCCGTTTCACCGGCGTGCTGTCGGCCGACCAGATGGCGGAGAAGATGCGGTCGAGCCACGCCTTCATCCTGTCGTCGGTCATCGAAAACAGCCCCAACAGCCTGGGCGAGGCCATGATGCTCGGCGTGCCGACCATCAGCGCGTACGCCGGCGGCGCCCCCGACATGGCCGAGGACGGCCGCGAGGCGCTGTTCTACCGCCCCGAGGACGCGCAAATGCTGGCCTGGCGTATCCGGCAGATCTTCGAGGATGACGCCCTCGCCAGAAAGCTCGGCACGGCCGCGCGCAAACGAGCGCTGAAGACGCACGACCCGGCGGAGAACCGCGACCGCTTGCTCACCGCCTATCGGACCATCCTGACGTGAACCCCGCGCCGGTCGCCCTGTTCGTCTACAACCGGCCGGAGCACACGCGCCGCACGGTCGAGGCGCTGGCCGCCAACCTTAGGGCGCGCGAGACGCCGCTCTTCATCTTCTCCGACGGGCCGAAGTCGGAAGCGGCGCGGGAGAAGGTCGAGGCGGTGCGGGCCTATGTGCGCACCCTGCCCGCCGCCGGGCTGTTCCAGAGCGTCGAGGTCCGCGAGGCGCCGGAGAACCGGGGTCTGAAGGCGTCGATCATCGCCGGCGCGACGGAACTGATCGACCGGCACGACCGCGTCATCGTGCTGGAAGACGACCTCGTCACGGCGCCCGACTTCATCGCCTTCATGAGCGATTGCCTCGACTTTTATGAGGACGACCGGACGGTCGGCTCCATCGCCGGCTATTCGCCGCTCAGGACCCCTCCGCCGGGCTACCGGCACAGCGTCTATGCCGTGCCGCGATCCTCCAGCCACGGCTGGGCGACCTGGGCCGACCGCTGGCGAGCGGTGGACTGGGAGGCCAGGCGCTTCCCGGAGTTCTGGCGCGACCGCCGCATGCGCGCGGGCTTCGACGCGGCGGGCTCGGACCGTAGCGACCGCCTGCGCCGGGAGGTCGAGCGCGGCGCGCAGTCGTGGTCGGTGCTGTTCGGCTTTTCGCTTTTCCTGAACGGCCAGAACACCATCGTCCCGGCCGTCACCCGCATCCGCAACATCGGCGACGATGGCAGCGGCGTGCATAGCTTCAAGGGCGCGGTGCTTAACGACGCGCTGCCGACCGATCCGACGCCCTATGTGCTCGAACACGTCGAGCCGGACGCGCGCGTGCTGGCGGCGTTTAGGCGGATGCACTCCGGGTCATTGCGGTCGCGCGCGGCGCGGTGGCTGCGCCACAACGGCTTCGGCTGGATCGAGCGCGCGGTGAGGCGCTAGCTCTTCTTCCAGACCGTGCGGTTCACGTAGTCGGTGTAGCCAAGGATGATCCGCAGCACCTTCCGCGAGACGCTGCCGCTGTCGTAGTCGGCCGGCATGCGGAAATCGGCGCCTTCCGTCTTGTGCGCCATCACCGCACCGACGGCCGGCAGCACCGTGTCGGCCTTCAGCCCGCACATGATGAGCGTGCCTTCGTCGGTGCCTTCCGGTCGCTCATGCTGCTGGCGGATGGTGACGGCAGGGAATTTCAGGATCGCCGATTCCTCGGTGATCGTGCCGCTGTCGGAAAGCACGCAGGCGGCGCTCTTCTGCAGCCGGGCGTAATCGAGGAAGCCCAGCGGCTTGACGAAGCGGACTAGCGGATCGGCCTTGGCGCCGAGCGCATCCAGCCGCTTCTGCGTGCGCGGATGGGTCGAGAAGATGATCGGGTGTTTGTAGGTCCTGGCCAGCTGGTTCAGCGTCGCGATCAGGTCGGAGAGATTGGCTTCGCTGTCGACGTTCTCCTCGCGGTGGGCGCTGACGACGAAGTATTCGCCGGCCTTCAATTTCAGGTCCGCAAGAACAGTCGACGCGTCAATTTCCGACGCCAGTTCCTCGAAGATTTCGGTAAGAGGCGAGCCGACCTTGATCACCCGGTCCGGCGGCAGGCCCTCGGCCAGCAGGTAACGGCGAGCGTGCTCGGTATAGGTCAGGTTGACGTCGCTGATGTGGTCGACGATGCGCCGGTTGATCTCCTCCGGCACGTTGAAGTCGAAGCAGCGGTTGCCGGCCTCGATGTGGAAGATCGGTATTTTCCGGCGCTTGGCCGAAATCGCGGCCAGGCAGCTGTTGGTATCGCCGAGCAGCAAAAGCGCGTCGGGCTTTTCCTTCTCCATCACCTCGTCGGACAGGGCGATGACGTTGCCGATGGTGCGCGCGAGCGTGTCGGCGGCGACGTTGAGGAAGTGGTCGGGCTTCCGGATCTTCAGGTCGCGGAAGAAGATCTCGTTGAGCTCGTAGTCGTAGTTCTGGCCGGTGTGGACCAGCACATGGTCGACGTGAGTATCGAGCTCCCGGATGGTGCGGGAGAGGCGGATGACCTCGGGACGGGTCCCGACGATGGTCATGACCTTCATGGGCGCGCGGCCTTTCTCAGAGCGGCGAGTTCGCTGATCTGCTCGTCCCAACTAGGCGGCGTATAGCCGAATTCGCGGCGAAAGCGGCTGGAATCCAGGCTGCGGTCGCAGTGGAAATCATCGTCCGGAACGATCTCGGTCGTCAGCCCGAAGCGGTCGCGGATCAGGGTGAGCAGGGTGAACTTGTCGATGGCCTCGCTGGAGACCTGATAGAGGCCGTGCGCCTGCGGGTGCTCATGGATCATCCGGTCGATGATCCGCGACAGCTCGACCGTCGAGAAGCCCGAGAAGATCGCCCGGCGAAAGCCCTTCACCGTCCCCGTCTGCGCCAGGAACCATTCCAGCAGGCTCGTCTTGCGCGCCAGCTCGAAGCCGATGATCGAGGTGCGCAGCGTCAGGCAGTGGTCGTCGTGGACTTCGCCGAGGAACTTGGTCTTGCCGTAGATGTCGACAGCGTTGGACAGGCTCTCTTCGGTATAGCCGCCGTCCTGGCCGTCGAAGACGCAGTCGGTGCTGACGTGGATCAGCCGCGCGCCGGCCGCCTTGCACAACATCGCCAGCTGGTGGGGCAGCAGCGCGTTGATCTCCAGACTCGGGATCATGTCGTAGGAGTCGGCCCGCTGCTTGACGATGCCGACGGCGTTGATGACCACGTCCGGCTTCCACTCGCCGACGATGGCTTCGAGCCGGTTGTGGTCGCGGGCGTCGACGCCGAACCAGGCGTTGTTCGGACTGAACAGGCCGTACTGCGCGTAGGCCGCCTCGTCCTGGCGCAGCGTGCAGCGGACTTCGTTACGGGCCGAAAGGGTGGCCATCAGCTGATGGCCCAGCATGCCGTCGCCGCCGAGGATCAGGCAGCGCATGCGATGCCGGCCCTCTTCAGCGCGTCGCGCACGTAGGCGAGCGACAGCAGCTTCTTCTTGATGCCCTCGATGTCGAGCCGCTCGGTGTTGTGCGAGTTGTAGTCTTCGGCCGCCGACACCACCCGCTCACCCTCGACGAAGTACTTGCCGTAGTTGAGGTCGCGGTTGTCGGCGGGGATGCGGTAGTAGCCGCCCTGGTCCTCGGCGTGGGCCATCTCCTCGCGGGTCAGCAGCGTCTCGTAGAGCTTCTCGCCGTGCCGCGTGCCGATGACCTTGATCGGATTGTCCGCCTCGAACAGTTCGACCAGCGCCTTCGCGAGGTCGCCGATGGTGGAGGCCGCCGCCTTCTGCACGAAGATGTCGCCGTGCTGGGCGTTGGAGTAGGCGTAGACCGCCAGCTCCACCGCATCCTCCAGCGACATCAGGAAGCGCGTCATGTTCGGGTCGGTCACCGTCAGCGGCTTGCCGGCCAGAATCTGCTCGATGAATAGCGGGATTACCGAACCTCGGCTGACCATGACGTTGCCGTAACGGGTGCAGCAGACGGTGGTGTGCTTGGGGTCGGTGAGGCGGCCCTTGGCGATGGTCACCTTCTCGGCCATCGCCTTGGAGATGCCCATGGCGTTGATCGGATAGACCGCCTTGTCGGTGGAGAGCACGACGACGCTCTTCACCTTCTGGGCGACGGCGGCGCACAGCATGTTCTCGGTGCCGAGCACGTTCGTCTTGATGGCTTCGAGCGGATAGAATTCGCACGACGGCACCTGTTTGAGCGCCGCGGCGTGGAAGACGTAATCGACGCCCTCCAGCGGCGCCATGAGGCTGGCCTGGTCGCGGACGTCGCCGATGTAGAACTTCACCTTCGGCGAACCGAGCGCGATGCGCATGTCCTCCTGCTTCTTCTCGTCGCGCGAGAAGATGCGGATTTCCTTGATGTCGGTCTGCAGGAAGCGGTTCAGCACCGCGTTGCCGAACGAGCCGGTGCCCCCCGTGATCAGAAGCGTCTTGCCTTCGAACATCGACCTCAGACTCCCAGGGCGGCCTTGGCCTGCCCTTTTACCGCAACAAGCTGCGAAGCCCACTTCATGTAGGCGTCGAGCCCTTCGCGGATTTCGACGGCGGGCTCATAGCCGAAGCCGGTCTTCGCCGCGTTAATGTCGGCCCGCGAGTGCAGCACGTCGCCCGGCCGCAGATCGCCGTAGTGGACCTGCGCCTTGATGCCGGACACCTCTTCCAGCGCCTTCACCAGGTCGTTGATGGTGATCTGGGTGGCGCTGGCGATGTTGAAGGCGCCCGAGACGCCGACGCTCATCGCCGCCTTGATGTTGGCCTGCGCCACGTCCTGCACATTGACGAAATCCCGCGTCTGCTCGCCGTCGCCGAAGATGGTGATCGGCTCGCCCGCCAACATCTTGAAGGCGAAGATCGGGATGACGTTGCCGTAGGCGTCGAAGCGCTGGTTACGGCCGTAGACGTTGAAGTAGCGCAGGCAGACCGCCTCCAGCGGATAGAGGTAGTCGTAGGCCAGGCAGTGCTTTTCCATGCAGAGCTTGGAGGCCGCATAGGGCGTGAACGG
>CAMLRH010000106.1 GCA_946482375.1 uncultured Caulobacteraceae bacterium
GGCCGTCCCGATAGCCGATCGGAAAGCCGTTGTAGCCCAGCGCCATGATCCCGAAGACGAGCGGGATCGCCAGCCCGTTTGGCGTGTCGAAGGCGCCGTCGTCGTACAGGTTGCCGGGCAGGCAGCCCTGGCTGAACAGGGCCGGATGCAGCGTGCGGGTGTAGACCGCGGCGTCCGGCGCGAAGGTCGGCGTGCTACCCACGGTCAGCTTGCCCGGGTCGCGATGGCAGAGCTGTTTGCCCGTGCGCAGGCGATCGTCGTCTTCCTCGAACCGCTCCCAGATCAGGTCGCCGCGGAAGGTTTCCGTCGGCTCGAAGCCGAGGGTGATGCGCGCCGACCAGAGCGAGCGACCGTTCACCGGATTGCCCGTGACGCTGTTGAAGTCGTAGCCCTGCCTGTCGGTCAGCGCGCCGGCCACACGGATAGCGAATTTGTCGTCGATGACCGGGATGTTGACCATCGCCGAGACGCGCTTGGTGTCGTAGTTGCCGACCTCGCCCTTTACCCAGCCCTCGAAGTCATTGAGGTCCGGCTTGGCCGAAATCACGTTGATGACGCCGGACGTGGCGTTGCGGCCGTAGAGCGTGCCTTGCGGTCCGCGCAGCACTTCCACCCGCTCGATGTCGAAGTATTCCTGCTCGAACAGGCGGTTCTGGATCAGGCCGGTGTTGTTGAAGCTGACCGAGACGCCGGGGTCGGTGGTGGCGGAAATCGCCTTCGTGCCAACGCCGCGGATGCTGAAGTTGTAGCTGGTGAAGTTGTTCTTCGAGAAGGTGACGTTCGGGATCGCCTTCAGCAGGTCAAAGCCACCTTCGATCTTCTGCGCCTCAAGTTCCTTCTGTGAGAAGGCCGAGATCGCGATCGGCACGTCCTGGATGTTTTCCTCGCGCTTCTGCGCGGTGACGATCAGTCCCTCGACGGTGCCCGAGTCAGCGCCGTCCCCCGCGGCGCTTCCGGACTGGGGGGTGTCAGACCCTCCCTGCACGATCAGGAAGGTGTCGCCGTCGCGGCGGTATTTCAGGCCGGTGCCGTCCAGAAGTTGCGCCAGCGCCACCTCCGCCTCGACCTCTCCCGTCACACCCTGTGTCGTCTTGGTCGCCGTCAGATCGGGCCGCACCAGCACCGAGGTGTCGCTCTGGGCGCCGAACTGGTTGAGCGCCGAGGCCAGGGACTGCGGTGCGATATTGAAGGTGACGTCTTCAGCGTTCGCCGCCGTCGCGGCCGCCAGCAGCGCAAACGCCGCGGCGCCGCCCAGCAGACGGCGCTGGAATCCTTGAGCACTCATGTTCGCTCCCCCTTTTTCTTTGCCGGCCTTGCCCTGCCGGATGTGTTCAAGAGGCGCTTTGTGGAATTCACCCTATGTGGGGTTCGCAATTTTTTCAGTAGGCGCTCAGTCGCACCGCGTCGTCGGTCTCGGTTTCCACACGGGCTAGCCGATATTTCTCCAGCGCGCGGACAAAGGTGCCGACGTCGCTGGAACGGAAGGTCCCGGTGATCCGCACATTGGCCAACGCGGGATCGGCAAAGGCGATCTTCTGTTCGGAATAACGGTCGAACTCGGCCGCGACCGTGGCCAGGGTTTCGTTCTCGAACATCAGGCGCCCGGCCATCCAGCTGGTCTCGCGCGCGGTGTCGGCGGGCCGCACTGTCCAGCCGCGCGGATCGACGGCAACCAGCTGCGAGCCGGCCGCCATTTCGGTCGCCTGCACCACCGGCGCCGGCTGGGTCGCGCTGGCCTTCGCCGCGCGCTGGGCGGGCAGCGGCGCCTCGACCCGGATCTTGCCCTCGACCAGCGTCACCTCGAACCGACTGCCCTCCACCCGCACGTCGAAGGCCGTGCCGATGGCGGTGATCGAGCGCCCCCCAGCATGCACCACGAACGGATGCGCGGAGTCCTTGGCGACACGGAAAAAGGCCTGTCCCTTGTCGAGATAGACCACCCGCTTCCCGTCCTTGGCGAACGTGCGCAGGCGGCTGTCGGTGTTCAGTGTCACCTTCGATCCGTCCGGCAGGCCGAAGGTCGCGCGCTGGCCGTGGTCGGTGTGGAACTCCTGCCCAGAGAAGCGCCAATAGCCGGTCAGCAGGCCCGCGCTTCCGACCATCCAGGCCGATCCAATACCCAGCACCGCGACGGCCAGCGCAGCTGCCACCGCACGCGGCGCGACGAACCGCCTCCAGCCGCTCGGCCGCTTCAGCGCACGCTCGCGCCAGGCCAGGATTTCGGGGTCGTGGCGGGCGAGTTCCGCTCGCTCCCAGGCGCGGTGGAGGGCGTCGAGCGCGGCCCGATGCTCGGGATCCGCCTCCAGCCAGGTTTCCAACTCCGCCGCCTCGGCGGACGTCATGTCGCCGGCGCGTTGGCGGGCGAACCAGGCGGCGGCCAGATCGTCGACGGTCATGGCTTCCTCAAGGCTCATGGCCGCGCCTCCAGGGTCGCGCCAACCCGCTTCATGGCCCGCGCGATCAGCGCCTCCACGGCCTTCACCGAGACGCCCATGTGGGCCGCGATCGCGGCGTAGGTCATCTCCTCGAAGCGATGCAGCAGAAAAGCCTCGGCGGTGCGCGGCGGCAGCGCCTTCAGGGCCGCGAGCACGCCCGCCGCCGTCTGCTTGGCGATCAGCGAGCGCTCGGGACTGATCTCCTCGCGCGGCTCATAGACGCCGTCGAGCGGGGCGTGCCGGTCCCAGTGCCACGGCTCCTTCTGCCGGCGCTTGGCCAGCAAGTTGGCGGCGATACGGAAGAGGTAGCCTGAGGCGTTCTCGACCGTCTCGTGCGCCCCGCGGACCTGCATGGCCAGGAAGACTTCCTGCACCAGGTCCTCGGCTTCGGCGGCGCCGACACTGCGTCCGAAATAGCGGCGCAGCGCGGGACCGTATTCCGCCATCCACGCGGTCATCCGCTCGTCTGAGCGGGCCTCTTCAGGACGGTTCGGCGGCGCCATCAGCGGCCTTTTGCGAGAGCCAGGGTCACATGCGCGCCGATGCAGACACACCGACGCGCACGCTTAAGAGGGCGATCCTCGCAAATACCCTATGTCAGCGCCGCGATTTTTTCGCGGGTCTCAGGATGAGGGCGCTGCGGCGGGAGCGGGAGCCGCGGCAGGGGTTTCAACCGGGGCCGCGGCCGGAACAGCGGCGGGTGTGGCCGCGGCGACGCCGCAGGACTTGCCGGCGTGCATGCCCATCAGCATGGCGCGGCGGGTTTCGGCGGTGCGGATGCGCTCCTTGGCATCCGCTTCCTTCTGGGCCGCGCGCGACTTGGCCATGCCTGCGGCGGCGTTGCCGAACATGCCCAGTCCCGGCACCCGGCCGAGGGCCCCCGAGTAAAGCGCCGCGTTCACGCCGACACTGGCGCCAAGCTCCGCCGCCCGGGCCGTGCCCTGGGCCTTGGAGGCCTCGTCGCTGGAAATGCCCATGATGCCTTCCATGCGGCCGATCTCGGCCGACAGCGCCGGGCAGTCCATCTGGGCGTCGCCTGGATAGCTGATCTGCAACGGCGGCTCACCGGCCACCGCGGCCGAACCCACCATCAAAGCAACAACGGACACTACAACACGACGCATGACACCCTCCCCATGGTTAAGAGGGCGCGACCATCGCACAGCTAACGCCGTTCGCCCAAGCGCCAGAATGTCGCTGCAGATCACGCCTTCGCCGAGACGATGTAGTTGTCGACCACCCGCTCAAGCACCGTCAGCGGCACGGGTCCGGCCAGCAACCCGGCATCGTGGAACGCCTTGATGTCGAAACGCCGACCCAGGGCCTTCTTCGCCTTGTCGCGCAGACGCAGCCATTCGAGCTTGCCCAGCATGTAGCTGGTCGCCTGCCCCGGCCAGACGACGTAGCGCTCGATCTCGCGGATCGCGCCGGGTTCGTTATCGCCGATGTTGTCGATGTAGTACTTCAGCGCCTGCTCGCGGCTCCAGCGCTTGTCGTGCATGCCGGTGTCGACGACGAGGCGCACGGCCCGGAACATGGCGTCGTGCAGCATGCCAATGTGGCCGAAGGGGTCGTCCTCGTAGAGACCCATTTCGACCGCCAGCTCCTCGGAATAGAGCGCCCAGCCCTCGCCGTAGCCGCCGAACCAGTTGACCTTTCGCACCAGAGGCAGGTCGCCCGCCTCCTGCTGCAGCGTCAGTTGCAGGTGATGGCCCGGCACGCCCTCGTGCACCGTCAAAGTGGTCAGCGCGAACTTCGGCTGGTCGGCGGTGTCCTTCAGGTTGATCCAGTAGATCGCCGGCCGCGAACCATCGAGCGAAGCCTGGTTGTATGAGCCACCGGGCGCGCCCTCCTCGATCGCCGTCGGCACGCGCCGGATCTCCAGCGGCGCCTTCGGCAGCTGGCCGAAGTACGGCGCCAGCATCGGATAGAGTTTCTTCAGCGTCCCGTTCAGGTCGGAGATCAGCTGCTCCTTGCCGGCGTCGGTGTTGGGGTAGTGCTGCTTCGGGTCGGCGTAGAGCTGTCGGAAACGCTCGCCGACCGTGCCGCGCGTATAGCCGACCTGGCGCATCAGCTTGTCGGTCTGGGCGCCGAGACTGGCGACCATGTCGAGGCCGATCTGGTGGATCTCGGCCGGCGTCCGGTTGGTGGTCGAATACTGCTTGATCGAGGTCTGGTAGTAGTCCGCGCCCTGCGGCAACCGCCAGACGCCCGCGTCATGCACCGCCTTGGGCCTCAGGCCTTCAAGCAGCGCGACCTGGCGCTGCAGCGCCGGCACGACCTTTTCGGCATAGAGGCCCTCGGCCTGAGCGGCGTAGTCGCCCTCAATGCCCTTCTCTCGCGTGCGCCGGGCGAGGGATTCCACCACCGTCGCCTGCGCCGGCGGTGTACCCAGGAACGCCCGCAGTTGGGTCAGCGCCTTGTCGATGATGAAGTCCGGCGGAACGACGCCCAGCGCCACGTCGTGCTGCGCCACCTCCAGCTCGCCGTCGAGCAGCCGCCCGAACGCTTCGACCCGCGACAGGTAGGCGTCGGCGTCGGCGCTGGTCTCGATGCCGTGCTGGGTGTCGAGGAAGTCCGGGACATCCTGATAGGCGCCGGTCAGCTGCGACAGCACATAGGGCGACCCGGCCCCCGTGCCGCCGTACTGGAACTTGCGGTTCGCCTCGTCGGCGATATCCAGGAGGAACTCGACGGTGTCGTAGTTGATCGCGTCCATGCCCGTTAGCTCGGCGCGCGGGATGGCCCTGAGCGTCGCCAGCTCGCGGGCGTTGTCGGCCTTCTCCTGGGCGTTGGCCTCCAGCGAGACGTCCGCCAGCTGCGCCTTGGCCCAGCCCAGCGCGCCCTTGTCGAGCCCCAGCTGCGTCGCCGTCTCTGGCTCCCGCCGCAGTTCACGGGCCATGTAGGCGTCGAAAAAGGCGTTGAGCTCCTGCGACGCCGGCGTTTGCGCCAACGCCACTTTCGGCCCGACGGCGACGGCCCCGAAAGCCACACCGGAAGCAAGCAACTGACGACGGCTGAGCACGGGAGCTGCTCCTCAAAATGGTTCGCCATGAAACGAAACCGGTAGAGCGCCGCCGCTGGGGGAACAAGGGGCCGGCGGTTAAATCGGCGTAATGGGCTCGGGCATGTCTCCAGAGTCTCGCGTGGACAAAAAATCGACGGCGGCCTCCCCTACCCCAGGACAGGGCTTGCCGCTCACCGGTGGCCGCGGCCTCATCGGGGCGGCTTGCACCGAGAGAAGCCTCGACCGGCGCCATGAGTTTGGGCCCGCGCCGTGGGGCGGGGATAACCAGCGGCGAGCGGGTGGCGAGAGTAGCGCGATGGGGCGAAAGGATATGTCTCGCTTTTCGCGCGCCGAGTGTTCGCGTCCGCCATCCCCGCTATGCAAGCGGATGGGCGCTAAACCGCACGAGGTCTATCCCTGGGCGTAGGCCGTTCGATCATCGTCGGTGAGTTCGCCCGCGCCCACGAGTTCGTAGTGGCGCTCCTCCACGACCTTGATTTCGTCGTCTTGGACCGCGAGTTCAAACAGGGCGACGCGATGACCGGGCATGAACTGGGCGGAGATGGCCTTACAACGGAGATGCGGGTGGCGCTCGGAGCACCAAGCGATATCCTGTTTCGTCTGCACCACCGATATCTGATCGCTGCCCCCCTTTGCCTGGACGGGAATAATATAGTGACCGCCGCGCTTGTCTAAGCCCACGTAGAGTTCGTCGATCTCGATCTGCGATCCACCCCGAAGGGTAGTGCGCAAATGGTTCTGGAGCGAATAGGTTGTGAGGCCGAGAAATATGTCGATGAGGCGATTGTAGCGGAGCACCGCCAACAATGCCTGCTCGTCGTTCATTGCATAGACTCTGATGATTTCCGGCGTACTGTCGGGAACACGGAAGGCAACCAAGTCTGGACGCGGCAGGACTCGGCTCTTCTTGACAAGCCGGAACACGTACTTCGCACGCCCCGTCCCCTCTATGATCCACTCGAGCCCTGAGGGCTGCGTCGCCAATACGGTAGGTGGCATCGGCGTGCGGTATCGAATTGAATAGATTACGTCGCCCAGATTCTTCGGGAGCCTAATCCCGAGCACGGCCGCAGCCTTTTCGATATCATCGCGTCCGAAGGGGAGCTCTTTGACGCCCTCTCGATAATGAGCCATGTCCTCCGAGAAGAATATCTTCTCGATGATCGCTCCGTACCGGCTTAGCTCAGCCATAGGCGCGAGCCTTAGTGTTCAGCAGGCGCTCGGCTTCGATTTCCTCTTGCTTGCGTTTTTTTGCGCCGCTCTTCCGGTCTCTGCGACTTACCGCTCGCGCCACACCGAAGAGCGTGGCCGCCTCGGACATACTCAGCCGAACGAGGTTTTCGCTCCCCAGCCGGATAGGCGTTGCCGGGCGTTGGATCCGGACGTTCATCGCCGCAATGATTTGCCGACCGACCGCGCGTCCCAAAGGCGGCGGGACGGAGTTGCCGATCTGTCTCGCGCCGTGCCACTTCGTCTCGTGAAACCGGAACCAGTCGGGAAACCCATGAAGGCGGGCCATCTCTCGGACGGTTACACACCGAGGATAGTCGAAATGAATAGGCCGCGGGCTCGTAAAAGCGCCGCGCGCGGCGTCCGTGCCGGCCCGAAGCGTATTCGATACCCCCGTCTTCGAAAGCTTGAGGAAACGAGAGATCGGCTCGACCGAGCCCTCGATTGTCTCCGCAAACCGGCGTCGAGAAATCGCCGAGTGCTGCGTTCGTGCGCTCGCCGTCAGAACCGTTCGGTCCCAAATTCGCGGATGGGATAGGTTCTCGCCGTCGGTGGCGAGGTCGCGCAGCCGTCGTGCGTACTCGCTCGGTTTGCCCCATATGAACGTCCGAACCGCGTCGCCGTCCAATAGCTCGTCGAACAGCTCTGCATCCGGAAGATCCGCTAGCGCGTCCCAACAAGTCGGCCCTACCGGTAAACGAGCACTCGATGTTCCGGGACGAGCGAATTGAGGAGTGGGGTACTCGGGTAGAGAGAGGCCTTCGCGGCACCCGAGAAGAAACAACCGTTCGCGGTCTTGAGGCACGCCGAAATCGGCGGCGTTAAGGATAGACCATGGTTGCTTGATCTTATAGCCCAGCTTCTCGAAGCTGCCGATAAGTTCTTCGAGGAAGACCTTGTGCGGCCCGAGCGTCAGGCCCTTTACGTTTTCGAAGATGAAGTAGTCCGCCTCCAATTCCTTTACAATACGCAGAAATTCGCGGACTAGGCGGTTGCGAGGATCGTCTATTTGGCGCTGGCCGATCAGCGAAAAGCCTTGGCAGGGGGCCCCTCCGCAGACCACATCGACCTTTCGCCGTCCAATGCCCGACATACGCCGAATGTCGTCGCCGGTTACGTCAGAAACCGATCGCGCGAGCACGGCCGTGTTGGGAAAATTGAACTTATGAGCGGCCGCGTGGATAGGGTCGATCTCGACCGCCGCGACGACGTCGAAGCCCGCTTGCTCCAAGCCAAGGCTGAGTCCGCCCACGCCAGCAAACAGATCGACGGCTATCGGTCGCATGACGGCCACATGTTCCTTCTTTGTTCGCATTTAGCGCCTCATCCGGAACCTGTCGAGTCGGTGAGAGAGGTTAGAAGCGATTCCGCCATCTTGTCGCGGTCGGCGGTCTCGCATTGCCAAACGACAACCACGCGCCATCCGAGGCGCCGCAGCGCTGCCTCCGCAGACCGATCTCGCTCGCGATTACGCTCGACCTTAGCCGACCAAAACGCGACACGACTCTTCGGCAACCTGCCTTTCGAGCACCCGTGTCCGTGCCAGAAACAACCATGGACGAAGATGGCGATCCTGCGCGACGGAAGAACGATGTCCGGACAGCCAGGCAGATCCTTGCGGTGCAGCCGGAAGCGGTAGCCGGAGGCAAACAGCCATCGCCTGACCTTCATCTCCGGCAGGGTGTGTTTCGAGCCGACCGCAGCCATGATCCGACTGCGCTGTTCGGGGGTGCGAGTGTCGCTCATTCCCAAACGCTAGGAGCTTGGAACATGGCGCGACGATGGCGCTAAGCCGCCTGAAGCTGCTGCTTCACGCGCTCGGCGAGGACCTTGATGTCGAGCGGCTTGGCCAGGAAGGTGACGCCGGT
>CAMLRH010000107.1 GCA_946482375.1 uncultured Caulobacteraceae bacterium
TCGACCTCTGCCGCCGCTGCGACCTCTGGCGTTGCGCAACCCAGGGCGTGCCGGGCGAGGGGCCGGTGACCGCGAAGCTGATGTTCGTCGGCGAGCAGCCCGGCGATCAGGAAGACCTCGCCGGGCGGCCGTTCGTCGGTCCCGCGGGTGGTGTCTTCGACAAGGCGCTGGCGGAAGCCGGCGTGCCGCGCGACCGGGCCTACGTCACCAACGCGGTGAAGCACTTCAAGCACGAGCCACGGGGCAAGCGACGGCTGCACAAGACGCCCAACACCGGCGAGGTGAAGGCCTGCCGCTGGTGGCTCGACGCGGAGCGGGCCATCGTCCGGCCGCGGGTGATCGTGGCCCTGGGCTCGACGGCTTCGCTCAGTGTGTTCGGCAAGGCGACGCCGATCGCCGCCAACCGTCAGAAGGCCATCCAGCTACCCGACCAGTCGCAGGGCGTGGTCACCTACCACCCGTCGTTCCTGCTGCGCGTACCGGACGCCGAGACGAAGGCGCGCGCCTTCGCCGAGTTCGTCGATGACCTGAAGTTCGCCTGGAAGCTGGCCCGTTAGCGTCCTTCTCCCGCGAGGGGAGAAGGGAATTACGCGAGGAACCCCGCCTCCGCGAAATCGACCATCCGCTGAAGCAGCGCCTCGACGTCGTCTTCGCGCGTCAGCCCGTCGGACAGCACGTTGAGGCGATCCAGCTCGGCGAAGCGGTTCTGGTGGATCATGCCGAGCGCGAAGTGGACACGCCAGTAGACCTCCTCCGGCGATAGCTGCGGTGAGGCGGCGATCAGGGCGTCGGAGAAGCGGCGCAAGTGGGAGACGTCGGTGCGCAGGGCCTTGCGCATCTCTTCGGTGCCTTCGCTCCTCGCCCGGATGAGGAACTGCAGTGAGATGCGCCGGTCGTTGGCGGGGGCCAGCCACTTCAGCGGCGGGGCGAACAGGGCGGTCAGGATCTCGCGCACCGGCGGCTTGCCGCCATGGCGGTCGTTGGCCTCGTGCAGCATCCGCGCCCGGTCGCGGTTCAGCTCGGCGGTGCGCCGGCGGAAGATTTCGAACAGCAGGGCGTCCTTGGAGCCGAAGTGGTAGTTCACGCTGGCCAGGTTCACGCCGGCCTCGGCGGTGATGTCGCGCACCGACACGTTCTGGAAGCCGTGCAGGGCGAACAGCCGCTCGGCGGCGATGAACACCTGGTTCTTGGTGGCCGCTTCGGTCTCGGGCGTTTCGGTGTCGATGACGCTCACGGGCACTCTCCCCCCTTACCCAACGGAATGCTTACGGAGTCGGGGGCCGCACGCAAGCTGTATCAAACGTCTGTTTTAGCCACGGACCAGCTCGCGCATGGCCTTGTCGAGGCCTTCGATGGTCAGCGGGAACATGCGGTCGTTCATCAGGGTCTTCATGACCTCGATCGACTGGGTGTAGTTCCAGTGTCGCTCCGGCGTGGGGTTCAGCCAGACCATGCTGGGATAGATTTGCGCCACCCGATCCATCCACATGGCGCCCGGCTCCTCGTTCCAGTGCTCCACGGAGCCGCCGGGATAGGTGATCTCGTAGGGGCTCATGGTGGCGTCGCCGACGAAGATGACCTTGTAGTCGGCGGGGTATTTGTGGAGCACGTCCCAGGTCGAAATCTTCTCGGTGTGGCGGCGGCGATTGTCCTTCCAGACGCTCTCGTAGAGGCAGTTGTGGAAGTAGAAGAACTCGAGGTTCTTGAACTCCGTCCGCGCGGCGCTGAACAGCTCCTCGCAGAGCTTGATGTGGCTGTCCATCGAGCCGCCGATGTCGAAGAAGATCAGCACCTTGATCTTGTTGCGCCGCTCCGGGCGCATGACAATGTCGAGGTAGCCCTTGCGTGAGGTGCCCTTGATGGTGCCGTCGAGGTCGAGTTCGTCCGGCGCGCCTTCGCGAGCGAACTTGCGCAGGCGGCGCAGCGCCACCTTGATGTTACGAGTGCCGAGTTCGACGCTGTCGTCGAGGTTCTTGTACTCGCGCTTGTCCCAGACCTTCACCGCCCGGCCGTGGCGGCCCTTGTCCTGGCCGATGCGCACGCCTTCGGGATTGTAGCCGTTGGCGCCGAAGGGGCTGGTGCCGCCGGTGCCGATCATCTTGCTGCCGCCCTCGTGGCGTTCCTTCTGCTCGCGAAGCCGCTCCTGCAGCATCTCCATGAGCTTGTCGAAGCCGCCCATGGCCTCGATCTGCGCCTTCTCCTCCTCCGTGAGGAACTTCTCGGTCAGGGCCTTCAGCCACTCGGCCGGGATCTCGGCGGTGATGCCTTCCTGAACCGTCTCCAGCCCCTTGAAGACGTGGCCGAAGACGCGGTCGAACTTGTCGAGGTTCTTCTCGTCCTTCACCAGCGCCGCGCGCGACAGGTAGTAGAAGTCCTCCACGGAGCGGTCGATGACGCCCTTGTCCAACGCCTCCATGAGCGCGAGGTACTCCTTCAGGGTGACCGGCACGCGGGCCTGACGGAGCTCCGAGAAGAAACGCATGAACATGGGGCGGCGGCCTTAGGCGAACAGTTGTTTGACGCCGCCGAAGATGAGGCTCAGCGCTTCTTCTGTCCACCCTGATGGGCGACGAGGGGCTTGGGCCCCAGCGCCGGGTCGACCATGACCATCAGCCGGGTCAGCCACAACATCTCGGTCAGGCTTTCGGCGGCGTCCTGCGATTCCACCGGCCCGGCGGCGCGCATCGTCACCAGCCAGTCACCGACCTGGGCGACCGACACCCGCGTGAAGGCCCAGGACTGACCGTTGCGAGCGAGGAACCAGGAGGTCTTCGATGGCGGCGCGGTCTCGGCGAGCTTGGCCAGCACTTCCTGGTTGGCGTCCTTGGCGACCTTCAGCGTCATCGCGTCGGGCCAGCGCGCCTTGATCTCTCCGACCGCCTCATCGTAGGCCGCGTCCATCGCCGTCTCGCTGTTCGCGCGCTTGATGAAATAGGTGGTCTGGAACAGCATCGTCGGGCCGTCGCAGCCGATCTCGTCGCCGCGCGGCACGTTGGTGGTGACCATCAGGGCGTTCTCGCCGCCCGGGTTGAACAGGCACTGGAAGTTCGACGCCTTGTGGCGGATCAGGATGGCGCCGTCGCGGGTCTCGTTGATGAACAGGTCCGGCGCGCCAGCCGAGGCGATCAGCTTTTCGCCTTCCAGTCGAGCGGCTTCATTGACGGGCTTCGGAGGTGCTTCGGTCGATGGCTTGGCGTCGGCGTCCGAACCCATGACAAACGTCATCAGGGCCGCCGCGGCGTGCCGCGCAAGTGTTCCAATCATGACCTTCTCCCCGCCTTTGCGTTCGTACCCCCCGAACGCGCCAGCCCTCATTCAAGTCGGGGCCGACTTCGACAGTATGAACTCCCGATCCCTTACTCGGCCAACGGGAAATTCGTACTCGCCCACTTTTTTGAAGCCCCGGCGCTCATACAACCGCTGGGCGCCATGGTTTTCCGACCAGACGCCGATCCAGAGGCGCTCCGCGCCTTGGCTTTCGAGCCAAGCCAGCGCTTCGTCGAGCAGGCGGGTTCCAACGCCGCCGCCCTGATGCGCCTTCAGCAGGTAGAGCCGCTTCAGCTCTCCGCAACTCGGCGTCACCTGGGCATGAGGCAGGGTGCAGCGACCGGCGAGCGCATGACCCACGACCTCGCCGCTTGCTTCTACGAGCCACGCGGCCTTCGTCGGATCGGCCAGGTCGTCGGCCATGGCCTCGAGGCTGTAAACCTCGTCGAGAAACCCGGCGAGGTCTTCCGCCGGATAGAGGTGGCCGAAGGTCTCCACGAAAGTCGCTTTCGCAATCGCCGACAGCGCTTGCGCGTCGGCGGGCGTGGCTCGGCGGATGATTGGACCTTGCGTCACAGTATTCTCTTTCGTCATCCCGGCCGTACCCCGGCGAAAGCCGGGGGGAGGGCCGGGACCCAGAGGCCGCGTCTGTGACTCTGGGTCCCGGATCGGCCTTGCGGCCGTCCGGGATGACGGCGAAAGTTGTCCCGATGGTGGCCCTGTACACGCATTTGGACATGTTCGACCACCGGCCGGGCGACGGACACCCCGAGCGGCCGGAACGTCTGCGCGCGGTGGCCGACGCGCTGAATGACGCCAGCGACCTCGATCTGGAACCGCGCGACGCGCCGCAGGCGGAGATCGCCGACCTCGAGCGGGTGCATCCGTCGAGCTACGTGCAGGCCATGCTGGCCGCGAGCCCAGCCTCCGGCCGCGCCAGGCTGGACGCCGACACCCTGCTGTCGCCGGGCTCCATCATTGCAGCCCGCCGCGCCGCCGGCGCGGTGGTTGCGGCCGTCCGCTCCGTCGCCGCCGGAGAAGAGACGCGGGCCTTCTGTGCGGTCCGGCCCCCCGGCCATCACGCTGAGCCCGACACCCCGATGGGCTTTTGCGTGTTCTCCAACGTGGCCGTGGCGGCGAAAGCGGCGCAGGCGGCCGGCCTTTCGCGCGTGGCGGTGGTCGATTTCGATGTCCATCACGGCAACGGCACCCAGGCCGCGTTCGAGAGCGATCCAACTCTGTTCCTCGCTTCCATCCACCAGCGGCCGCTTTATCCCGGCACCGGCGATCCAGCGGAGAAGGGCGTCGGCAACATCGCCAACGGGGTCGTCGGCCCTCATTCCCCGCGCGAGAAATGGCGGGCGGTGTTCGAGGGGCTGCTCGACAAGGTCGACGCCTTTGCGCCCGACCTGATCCTCATCTCCGCCGGCTTCGACGCCCACGCCCGCGACCCGCTCGCCAGTCAGTCTCTGGAGGCGGAGGACTTCGCCTGGGCGACGTCGGCCGTCGCCAATGTCGCCAACGCCCGCTCGCGGGGCCGTATTGTTTCCTCGCTGGAGGGCGGCTACGACCTAGAGGCGCTGGGCCGCTCGGCGCTCGCCCACGTGCGAGCGCTGCAGGCGGGGTGAGGGGAGGGCTTTAAGCATCGCACGCCGGACTTCCCCCCGAGCCAGGGCGCCTGTGACCGATTCCCCTCAAGCCGAGGCTAAAGCAGACAAGCCGGGCGCGATCATCCTCGCCCGCCACGGCGAGCCCGGCCTGTCGCGCAAGATCCGTTTCGACGCCGAGGGCTATCGCAAGTGGTGGTCGCAGTACGAGGAAATCGGCCTTCGCGAAGGCCAGACGCCGCCGCTGGCGCTCGCCGCCATGGCCGAGAAGGCCGGCGTCATCATCGCCTCGACCCGCAAGCGGTCGGTGGAGACGGCGCATGCCGTCGCCAATGGTCGCGCCTTCTCGCAGGACCCGCTCTTCATCGAAGCCCCCCTGCCGCCGCCGCGCTGGCCGGGATGGATCAAGCTGTCCCCGCGCATGTGGGGCTTCCTCGCCCGCTTCTGGTGGTGGTTCTTCGATCACCACGAGGGCCAGGAGACCCGCGCCCAGGCGCAGGAGCGGGCAAACCAGGCGGCCGTCATGGTCGCCGAGCTGGCCGACAACGGCCAGGACGTGCTGATCGTCGCCCATGGCTTCTTCAACACCATGATCGGCGAGGCGCTGAAGAAGCGCGGCTGGCGCTGCGTCGAGGATCAGGGCTTCCGCTACTGGAAGGCCCGCATCTTCCGGCGCGGCTAGGCCGATTTCACCAACTCCTCACCCGCTGCTCATGCCGCTCATCCGGCGGCCTGCCACCATGCATGCGAACATGAGTGGAGGCGGTCATGCGCCGTTGCCGAGCCTATTTCGCCCCACTAGGGTGCCCGGATGACCGACACGGCCGCCACGGACATCCCGAACCTCACCTTCGAGCAGGCGCTCGGCGAGCTGGAGAAGATCGTCTCCGAACTGGAGTCGGGGCAGGCGCCGCTGGAGCGCTCCATCGAAATCTACGAACGGGGCGCGGCGCTGAAGGCTCACTGCGAGAAGAAGCTCGAGGCGGCGCGACTGAAGGTCGAGAAGATCGTGCTCGGCGCGGGCGGCCCGACAGGCGTAGAGCCGGCCGAGTTCAACTGATGGCGCTGGAAGGTCTCGCCCGCCGCGTTGCGGAAGCGGCCGACCTGGTCACCGTGGCCCTCGACGCCCTGCTGCCTCGCGCCGACGGACCGGAATCCCGGTTGACGGAGGCCATGCGCTACGCCGCGCTCGGCCCGGGCAAGCGGCTCAGACCCTTCTTCGCCATCGAGACCGGGCGGATGTTCGACCTGCCGGACCGGCCGGTGCTCCGCGCCGCCTGCGCGCTGGAGTGCATCCACACCTACAGCCTGATCCACGACGATCTGCCGTGCATGGACGACGACGACATCCGTCGCGGCCGGCTGACGGTGCACAAGGAGTACGACGAGGCGACCGCCGTCCTCGCCGGCGACGCCCTGCAGGCGGCCGCCTTCGACATCCTGGCCCATCCCGACACCCACCAGGACCCCGGCATACGGATGGAGCTGGTCCGCAAACTGGCCCAGGCCTCGGGCGCGGGCGGCATGTGCGGCGGCCAGATGATCGACCTCGTCGGCGTCGAAGAGGACGACATGGGCGCGGTGGCCCGCATGCAGCGGATGAAGACCGGCGCGCTGATCGCCTACGCCTTCGAGATTCCCCTGATCATCGCCCACGCCCAGGACGCGGAGCGTCATGCGCTGATGGCCTTCGCCCAGGATCTCGGGCTCGCCTACCAGATCGTCGACGACTTGCTGGACGTCGAAGGCGACGCCGATCTGCTCGGCAAGGCGGCGGGCGGCAAGGACGCCGCCAAGGGCAAGACCAACTACGTCACCCTGCTCGGCGTCGATGCGGCGCGGGAGCGGGTAAGGCACCTGACCGACCAGACCCGCGCCCATCTGGACCCGTTTGGCGAGCGCGCGACTTACTTACGGGCCAGCGTCGATTATGTGTTAGACCGCCGCGCGTAACCCATTTCGATCCAGTTTGATGCCTGCCACGCCGCTTCTCGACACCATCCGCTCGCCCGCCGATACGCGCGGGCTGAACGTCGCCCAGCTCAAGGAGCTGGCGGCGGAGCTTCGGGTCGAGACCATCGACGCCGTGTCGGTGACGGGCGGCCACCTGGGCGCGGGGCTGGGCGTCGTCGAGCTGACGGTGGCTCTGCACCACGTCTTCGAGACGCCGCGCGACGTCCTCATCTGGGACGTCGGCCACCAGGCCTATCCGCACAAGATCCTGACCGGCCGGCGCGACCGCATCCGCACCCTGCGCCAGGGCGGCGGGCTGTCCGGCTTCACCAAGCGGGCCGAGAGCGAATACGACGCCTTCGGCGCGGCCCATGCGGCGACTTCGATCTCGGCGGCGCTCGGCTTCTGCGCCGCCCGCGACGCCAAGGGCGACGACAACAAGGTCATCGCCGTCATCGGCGACGGCGCGATGAGCGCGGGCATGGCCTACGAGGCCATGAACAACGCCGCCGAGACGACCAAGCAGCTGATCGTCATTCTCAACGACAACGACATGTCGATCGCCCCGCCCGTCGGCGGGATGAGCGCCTACATGGCGCGGCTGGTGTCGGGCGGCGGCTACCGGCGCCTGCGCAATCTCGGCAAGCGCGTGGCCGAGGCTTTGCCGCGTCCGCTGCACGACGCCGCGCGCAAGGCCGAAGAGTACGCCCGCGGCATGGTCACCGGCGGCACCTTCTTCGAGGAGCTCGGCTTCTACTACGTCGGGCCGATCGACGGTCATGACCTCGACGTCCTGGTGCCGGTGCTGGAGAACGTGAAGAACTTCACCGGCAAGCCGGTGCTGGTCCACGTCGTCACCCAGAAGGGCAAGGGCTACGCGCCCGCCGAGAACGCCGAGGACAAGTACCACGGCGTGGTGAAGTTCGACGTCGTCACCGGCGAGCAGGTGAAGGGCCAGGCCGGGCCGCCGAGCTACACCAAGGTCTTCGCCCAGAGCCTGATCAAGGAAGCGGCGAAGGACGACAAGATCGTCGCCATCACCGCCGCCATGCCCTCCGGCACGGGTCTGGACCTCTTCGCCAAGGCCTATCCGGAGCGCACCTTTGACGTCGGCATCGCCGAGCAGCATGCCGTGACGTTCGCCGCGGGTCTCGCCGCCGACGGCATGAAGCCGTTCGCGGCGATCTATTCGACCTTCCTGCAGCGCGGCTACGACCAAGTCGTGCATGACGTGGCAATCCAGAAATTGCCAGTGCGCTTCGCCATGGACCGCGCGGGGCTGGTGGGCGCCGACGGGCCGACCCATGCCGGCTCGTTCGACGTGGGGTATCTGGGGCAGCTGCCCGGCTTCATCCTCATGGCGGCGGCCGACGGCAACGAGCTTTCGCGCATGGTGGCGACAGCAGCGCAGATCGATGACCGGCCGAGCGCCTTCCGCTATCCGCGCGGCGATGCGGACGGCGTCATGGGGGAGGACGCCCATCTGCCGCTCGAGATCGGCAAGGGCCGCATCCTGCGCGAGGGGACGTGCGTGGCGCTGCTGAATTTCGGCGCGCGCATGAGCGAGGCGGGCAAGGCCGCCGACAAGCTCGCCGCGATGGGGCTTTCGACGACGCTGGCTGACGCGCGCTTCGCCAAGCCGCTGGACGAGGACCT
>CAMLRH010000108.1 GCA_946482375.1 uncultured Caulobacteraceae bacterium
TTCGTCGGGATGAGCGGAGTTCAGGAATCGTCCTCATCGAACCGGAAGTCGCGGCCCATATCCGGATCGCGCTCGATCACTAACTCCGAGCCGCGCAGCGGTGAGCGCATGAGAAATTCGAGCACGGTCTTGGGCGGCTTGCGCTTGGCGCGCGCCTGCTTATCGCTCTTAGGAGGTGTGGCCGAGTTGGTGGCTAATCCAGGTCCTCAGCCAGGATGGCCATTTCGAACAGGAACGAGCCGTCCTCGTCCTCGTCCTCGTAGATGACGCCGATGAACTCGCCGGCCAGCTCGACCTCGCAGCTGTCCTTCTGCTTGGGCCGGGCCTTCAGGGCGATGTGCGGATTGCCGAAGGTGCGCTTGAGGTGCGCGGTGACCCGCTGCATGTCCTTCTCGTCCACGGCGTAGCTCTCCTGACCGGTTTTGTGGCCGGGACCCTAGCGGCATCGGCGACGAGAGCAAGCGCCTAGATGACGTAGTCGTAAGCGATGTCGGCCAGGGTGTGGTCCATCGCCCGGGCCGGCTCGTTGCAGGACGGGCAGTTGATCAGCCGCGCGGGTACGCCCGCCGCCGTGCAATGGGCCGGAACTGGCTTCAGGACCACCGAGCCCGAGGCGATCTTGGCGTAGTCGCCGATCTCGATGTTGCCGAGCACCTTGGCGCCGGCGCCCAGCAGGACGCCCCGGCCGATCTTCGGGTGACGATCGCCGCGCTCCGCGCCCGTGCCGCCCAACGTCACGCCGTGCAGCATGGAGACGTCGTCGCCCACCACCGCCGTCTCGCCGATGACGATGCCGGTGCCGTGGTCGACGAAGATGCCCTGACCGACCCGCGCGGCGGGATGGATGTCGACACCGAAGACCTGGCTCGCCTGGCTCTGCAGGTGCAGCGCCAACGTCGCGCGGCTGTGCTCCCACAGCCAGTGGGCGACGCGGTGCGTCTGCAGCGCCAGGAAGCCCTTGAAGAACAGGAAGGGCTGAACATAGCCCTTCGACGCCGGGTCGCGCTCGTAGACGGCCTTCAGATCAGCCTCGGCAGCGGTGACCAGCGAATGATCGGCGGCGAAGGCCTCGTCGGCGATCTCGCGGAAGCTCATGGCGCTGAGCTCCTGGTCGCCCAGCTTGCGGGCGAGCTGGAACGACAGCGCATCGGCCAGATGGTCGTGCGACAGGATCACGGTGTTCAGCAACGACGCCAGCGCCGGCTCTTCCCGCGCGGCCCGTTCGGCTTCGTTGCGAAGGCTCGCCCAAACCGGCGGCGGTGCGCTGGCGGCTACGATTTCAAGACGCTGCTTGGCCACGATTGCTCTCCCAAGTCCCCGTCAGCCTAGCACATTTGCCGCCAGGCCGTCGTCCGGTTCGCCCTTTGACGCCATATGGTGAAGCCGATCCGGCGCCGCCACCCCTGTCATCCTTGGCGTCCAGGGGAGATAAGGGGTGAGGTTCGCCAACTGCTTAACAGGTAATCCGTGACGTCTTCCGTCCCTCCGCCGCCGACCTTCGGCGATCCGCTGCCCGCGCGGGCCTCGCCGGAAACCCTCGCCTTCCTGGCCCGCCGCCGCTCCGGCTCGGCGCTCTTGCTGCGCGAGCCGGGCCCGGGCGCGGGTGAAATCGACGACCTCATCCGGCTGGCCGCCCGCGTGCCGGACCACGGCAAGCTCAGCCCCTGGCGCTTCATCGTCCTCGAAGGCGACGGCAAGGCGGCCTACGCGCGCAAGCTGGAAGCGATCGCCGAAGGCCGCCCCGACAGCGGCAAGTGCCTGACCAAGCTCTCCAAGCTGAAGACGCCGCCGGTGGGGATCGCCGTCGTCTCGCACGTCACGCCGGGCGAAATCCCCGAGTGGGAGCAGCTGCTGTCGGCCGGCGCCGTCTGCACGACCCTGCTGATGGCGGCTACCGCCATGGGCTATGGCGCCAACTGGATCACCGACTGGTACGCCTACGACGAACGCGCCCGCGAAGCGCTGGGCCTGGCGCCCGCCGAGCGGATCGCGGGCTTCGTCTTCATCGGGACCAACACCGAGCCGCCACTGGAGCGCGTGCGCCCCGACCTCGCCGCCCGCGTTAGTCGCTACGAGGGATGATCCCCCTCCACGCCGCTCAGATATTGGTCTGATCGGGCGGCACGCCCTCCGGCAAGGTCGCCGCGTCCTCCTCATCCCGGCACGGCATGTCGGCGCCCAGGCCGTAGCAGGTCATTGACAGCGAACCCATCGCATAGCCGCGCACCAAGGGCTTCAACGGCTCACCCGACGCCGCGGCCAGTCCCGCTATGTAGAGGAGCGGGATGAAGTGGTCAGGCGTGGGCACGGCCAGCTCGTAGTCGGGGTGCTGGACCGTGCGCAGGATCGCGTCGGGGTCCGCGCCGAGCTGTTCGACCACGGCCTCGTCGAAACGCTCCGCCCAGTCGAAGGCGAAGTCCGGCCGCTTCCACTGAACCTGCCCCAGGTTGTGAACGACATTGCCGCTGCCGACGACGAGCACGCCCTTGTCTCGCAACGGTCGGAGCCGGGCGCCAAGCTCGACATGGTAGTCGAGCGGCTTCAGGGCGTTGATCGACAGTTGCACGACGGGGATATCGGCCTCTGGATAGAGGTGCGCCAGAACGCTCCAGGCGCCGTGGTCCAGGCCCCATTGGTCCCGATCGAGCCCGCACCACGTCGGCTTGACGGCCTCCACAACCTCCCCGGCGACCTCGGGGGAGCCCGGCGCCGGATACTGAAAGTCGAACAGCGGCTGCGGGAAGCCATAGAAGTCGTGAATGGTGCGGGGGCGAGGCATGGCCGTAACGGCCGTCGCGCCGAAGAACCAGTGGGCCGACACGACGAGGATCGCGCGCGGCCTCGGCATGAGCTCACTCATGCGGCGCCAGGCGTTTGTGAAACCGTTCCGCTCGAGCGTGTTCATCGGGCTGCCGTGACCGATGAACAGTGAAGGCATTGGGGCCATGGCGGCCTCCTTCATGACGCCTGCCGCGCCGGGGTCGCGGCCTACAGGAGGAGCTTACCCCCTGCCCCTGTACGGCGCGACACCCTGGTCGGGGACCCACAGCCCCTCCGGCGCCGGGCCGGTCTGCCAGAACACGTCGATGGGAATGCCGCCGCGCGGGTACCAGTAGCCGCCGATCCGCAGCCAGCGCGGCTGTGCGACCTCGGCGACCTTTCGCCCGATCATCACCGTGCAGTCCTCGTGAAAGGCGCCGTGGTTGCGGAACGAGGCCATGTAGAGCTTCAGCGACTTCGACTCGATCAGCCACTCGCCCGGCGCATAGTCGATGACGATGTGGGCGAAGTCGGGCTGCCCCGTCACCGGGCACAGCGAGGTGAACTCGGGCGCCGTGAAGCGCGCCAGATAGAGGCTGTCGGCCTGCGGGTTCTTCACCCGCTCCAGCACCGCTTCATCGGGCGACGCCGGGATGCGCGCGTCCTTGCCGAGTTGGGTGAGATGCGTCTCGTCCATGCGCGCCTGTAGCATTCCCTCCCCTTCATGGGGAGGGTGGCGGCCGAAGGCCGACGGATGGGGTAGCGGCGAAACTTCCCCACCCGATCGCCAAGCGATCTTCCCTCCCCATGAAGGGGAGGGATATGGGTCGGGAAACACAGGAGAGACCGATGAACGGCAAGGACTTCGACGGCTGGACAGTGGTGGTGACCGGCGCCTCGACGGGGCTGGGTCGCGCCATCGCCGTGGAAACCGCTCAGCGCGGCGCGGCGACCGTGATCGTCAACTACGCCTCCAGCAAGGACGAGGCCGCGGAAACCGCCCGTCTGGTCGAGGCCGAGGGCGCGAAAGCCGTCCTCGTCCAGGGCGACGTCGGCGAGGATGCCGACTGCGCGAAGATCGTCGCCGCCGCCGAGCCCATCGGCCGCATCGACGCCCTGTTCAACAATGCCGGCACGACGGTCTTCGCGCCCAACCACGCCGACCTGGACGCCCTCTCGGCCGACGATTTCATCAAGCTCTACCGGGTCAACGTCGTCGGGGCCTACCAGATGGTCCGCGCCGCCCGCGCCCTGCTCGAAGCCGCGCCGCAGCCGGGCGCCGTGGTCAACACCGCCTCGATCGCCGCGGTCACCGGCATCGGCTCGTCGGTAGCCTACGCCGCTTCGAAGGGCGCGATGACGACCATGACCCTGTCGCTGGCCCGCGCGCTGGCACCGAAGATCCGCGTCAACGCCGTCTGCCCGGGCTTCATCGACACCCCCTGGTTCGGCAAGGCCATGCCCGAGGAACGCGTGCAGCGGATTCGCGAGGGCACCGCCGCCTCCGTGCCGCTGAAGGTCGCCTCGACGGCCGAGGACATCGCCGGCGCGACCATCTTCCTCGCCTCCCCCGCCTCGCGGCACGTCACGGGCGAGACCCTGCTGGTCGATGCCGGCCTTCACCTCGGCTACGCGCCGATGGGGATGCGCTAAAGCACGATGGGGTCAGGCCGAGCCTGACCGCTGAATCGTGCTTTGGATTCATGCGAGGAATCGGAGCGCGCCGATTGGCGCGCGTCGGGCGCCCAAAAAAACGGCGGTTGCACCCGATTTGAGCGCAACAAGCGCGCATCGCCCACAGTCACGCTTCGATAAGGCCCGCCGGGTTAGGTCCGCGTCCGCGCATCGTCGATGCTGCTTTCGCGTTGTGACCCGAACGGTCCGGCGCGCGCCGCCTGGCCGGGGGCAAGGCGGCAAACAAGAATAGGGGATAACCAATGAAAGTTCTGAAGCTTGCTCTCTGCGGCGTGGCCGCCTCGCTGGCCCTGACGACGGCCGCGGCCGCGCAGGACGCCGCGCCCGTGGACGTCTCGTTCAACGTGGGCGCCACGTCCGACTATGTGTTCCGCGGCTTTAGCCAGACCATGGAAGACCCGGCGGTCTTCGGCGGTGTCGATGTCGTGTCGGGCATCTTCTACGCCGGCGCCTGGGCCTCGACCGTCGACTTCGGCGACGAGACGGACGCCGAGTACGACCTCTACGCCGGCGTCACGCCGACGCTGGGCCCGGTCACGGCCAACCTCGGCGTCATCTACTACGGCTACCTGAACGCGCCCGACGACGCCGATTACGACTACGTGGAGATCAAGGCGGCCGGCTCGATCCCGGTGGGTCCGGCCACGGTCGGCCTGGCGACCTACTATTCGCCGGAGTTCTTCGGTGAGACCGGCGAAGCCTGGTACACCGAGCTCAGCGGCTCATACTCCCCGGTCGAGAAGATCAGCTTCAGCGGCGCTTACGGCCACCAGGACGTCGAACTGGCCGACGACTACAACACCTGGAACCTCGGGGCGACGTTCGCGGTCACCGACATCTTCAGCATCGACGCCCGCTACCACGACACCGACATCGACGACGCCATTTGCGAGGACGTCTGCGACTCGCGCGGCGTGGTCACCCTGAAGGCGGCCTTCTAGTTCCCCTTCGAGTCTGACTTGAAAGCCGCCGCGGCCTCCCCGCGGCGGCTTTTTTCATGCGCCCTCGAGAGCCGCGCAGCCGTCGGCGAACGTCCAGCCCTGCCGGCGGCCGCGGGCGGCGTCGTATTGGCTCGCCACGAAGAACCAGTCGATCAGGTTGTCCCACCAGGCGGCCAGGAACCCGGCGCGGTCGTTCTTGTGGTCCAGGTAGTAGGCGTGCTCCCACAGGTCGCAGACCAGCAACGGGACGCCCGGATGGTTCAGCGCGCTGTCGCCGTCGTGGGTGGTGATGATCGACAGCGCGGCGCCGTCGGCCGTCAGCCAGACCCAGCCCGAGCCGAAGTGGCCCGCGCCCTCGCGCAGGAAGCTCGCCCTCAACTTCTCCAGTCCGCCAAAGCTCTTGTCGATCGCACCCAGCAGCGCGCCGGTGGGTCCCGGCCGGCCGGGGGCCATGCAGCACCAGAAGAAGGCGTGGTTCCACGCCTGCCCGGCGTTGTTGAACAGCGCCGTATCCTTCCGCGCCGCCGCGTCGCGAACCACGGCCTCCAGCGAATCGAAAGTCTCGCCCTTCTTGGCGAGCAGGGCGTTGGTGTTCTCGACATACTTGGCGTGATGCTTGCCGTGATGGGTCCTCATCGTCGTTTCCGAGATGGTCGGAGCCAGGGCGTCGTAGGCGTACGAAAGCGGGGGAAGTTGGAACATGGCGGCCTCGTTGTTATATCGTGTTACGATATTCTTTCGCGAGCCAGGAGGCAAGACGCGCCCGGCTGCCTTAGTCGGTATCGAGCGCCGCCACCCTGGAGAGTAGGCCTGAGAAAGCGGGGGCGACCACGCTCAGTTCCTTCAGATTGTTGGCCGACAGCGCGGCGAGGACGTCTTCGCCCTGTCTGGTGAGGACGACACGCACCTTTCGACGATCGTCCTCGTCGGCCTCCCGCCTGGTGAAGCCGGCCTTCTCCATCCGTCCGATCAGCTCGACGGCGCTGTGGTGCTTGAGCAGCAGCTGAGCCGCGAGATCGCCAATCGACATCGGCGGGTGAGCGGCGTGGGCCTTGATCGCGAGAAGGGCCTGATGCTGCTGGGAGGTCAGCCCCACCGACTTCGCCCCCGCCTCCGCGAAGGCGAGGTAGCGCCTGACCGCGAACCGAAACGCGGCGAGCGCCTCGTAGTCCGCGGCCGTGAGCACGCCGGCGGCAGGTCTCGTCGTCCGCGTCATGTCTGCTCCCGATCCTCCCGGCCCCGCATACTCAGCGCGTCGCGGGCTCCAGCACAATTCTTCTTGATTATATCGTAACACGATATATATTATTTGAAACTTACTCTCCTGGATCGAAGCCGCCCCGGAGTCTTGAACCTCTCCTTCGGATAGCGAGCTGGACCCCGACCCAGGAAGGGAGCGGGCCGTCACATAGAGAGCCGTTGGAAACGGCCGGCTGCCGACCCGCTCCCAAATAACCGCAGCCCGTGGAGGATCGTTATGGCCGGCCTTATCTCGATAAACATCTTCGCGATCGTCGTGACGGCGATCGGATTTCACGTCGCCTTTCGCCAGCGTTTGGTGCGCGGCCTCGTCAGACAGCAAGGCAAAGAGATCCGGCCGCCGCGCCGCGACGAAGATGAAGGCGTCGACCCTCTGGCGTCCGTCCTGCGCATAGCCGGCGTCATGCTCATGGCCTTTGGCATCACGGTCTGCGCGTTCGCCAACCTGATCGTCTACTTCTCCAACGGCGGCGTCTGAGCGCTATCCGGCCCGCGATTCCAGCCTCGGCCGGGACGCGAAGGCCAGCTTATCCATGAACCGCCATAGCGCGCCGAGTTCCTCGGCCGCCGCGCCGGTCGGTTCCGTCTCCAGCACTGAAGCGCCCATCTCCAGCGAGGTCTGGTAGCTCGTTCGCGCCCGCAGAACGATCGGGACGATCGGCAGGCCCAGGACGGCGAGCACCTTCAGCGCCTTCCTGACCGCCGGCGGCTCTATTCCGCCCCGCGCCGGCGGCGCCTGGTTCAGGATCACCACCCCGGGCTTCCTCATCCACTTCAGGACTTCCGCGGTGCGCGCCGCCGCCACCAGGTCCAGGAAGGTCGGCCGGACCACCAGAACCGTCAGGTCGCTGACCACGATGGCGTTGCTCATCCCCTGCTCGGTCCCGGCCGGCGTGTCGATGAACAGAGCCTCCATCCCGGCCCGCTGCACCGTCACCTGGGCGCCCGGCAAGCCGCGTGGGGTGGACAGGAAGTGGCGCGGGCCGCTGTCATAGCGAGCCTTGAGCACCTCGGTGGCGGAAGCCTGCGGGTCCAGATCGGCCAGCGCCGTGCGCTTGCCGGCGAGATGCGCCGCAAGCGCCAGATGAACCGCGACAGTGGTTTTCCCCGACCCGCCCTTGCGGGCCACGACGGCGATAGTGCGCACGGCCCCGCCCCGCTCGATGCCCCGCCGAGCTTTGCCATGGACACAGGAGTCGAAAAACGGGAATCTCAGGGAACACTCTAAAATTCCCTAATGAAAATATGAGTTTAATCCACAGCAAGTCCTCCCTCCCCTTCATGGGGAGGGAAGACGCCAAAGGCGTCGGGTGGGGGAGTTTCGCCACAGCCCCACCCGTCTCGCTTCGCGAGCCACCCTCCCCATGAAGGGGAGGGAAAACTCGAAACATATCCGCCTCTCCCCGATCACGCCCAAACTCAGCAGTACCCCGCCGCATGGGGAGGGCGTTCGGATCCAGCCCAAACGAGCGGTGGCGGTGCGGCCGAGCGGGGTCTCGCTGGCGGTGGAGCCTGGCAGGGTCTCATCACGCCCCGTCGGGGCCGCTCACCATGACACACTCGGAGTTAGTCATCCTGAGCAGGCGCGTAGCGCCGTGTCGAAGGACGCAAGGCGCTGCTGACCGCCGACGCATCAGCGCCTATGTTGGAGCCATGACCGACACCCTCGAGCCGCCCGTCGCCGACCGCCAGCTGACGCAGGACGGGCCTGCCGTTCGCCTCTATCTCGTCGATGGCTCGGGCTACATCTTCCGCGCCTATCACGCGCTGCCGCCGCTGACGCGCAAGACCGACGGGCTGCCGGTCGGCGCGGTGG
>CAMLRH010000109.1 GCA_946482375.1 uncultured Caulobacteraceae bacterium
CCCGCTCGGGGGGCCCCGACGCTGTAGGCCCCCTTCCCCGGCTTCGCCGGTACTTCCCCCTGAGGGGGAAGATCAGTGCTCCCGGAACGAGCGCCAGATCGACTGCTGCAGGGGCTCGAAGAAGTACTGCAGCGCGGTGCGCTTGCGCAGCGGCACGACGACCTCGACCGGGAGGCCCGGGCGCAGGCCCTGCTCGGCGCCCCGGACCGCGGTGATCTTGGCGGCTTCCGAGGCCGGCACCTTCACGTCGGCGGTGAAGAAGCGTTCGCCGGTCTTCTCGTCGACGAAGCTGTCGGCCGAGACCTCGGTGATCTCCCCCTTTAGCATCGGCAGGTTGCGCTGGTGGAAGGCCGGGATGCGGATTTCGGTGCGCTGGCCGACCATCAGGTCGTCGGCGTCGCTCGGGCGCACCTTGGCGCGGATGACCAGCTCGGCGTTTCTGGGCACGATCTCCATAAGCGTCTGACCGGGCTGGACGACGCCGCCGACGGTGAAGACGGACAGCCCCACCACCTGGCCGGTGACCGGCGCGCGGACCAGGGCGCGGGCGACCTGCTGCTTGGCGGCCATCATCTTCGGCGTCAGGTCGCCAAGCTGCATTTCGGTCTGGCGAAGCTGCTCGATGACCTCCTCGGTCATGCCGCGCTCCAGGGTGATGACTTCCATCTGGGTCTGGCCGATGGCCTCGCGCGCCTGGGCGGCCTGGGCGCGATAGGCGCCGGAGGTGCCGCGCAGGTCGGCGGCGGCGCGTTCGAGGGCGCGCACGCGGGTCTTGGGCGCGTAGCCCCGCGATTCGAGACTTTTCACGCCGTCCAGCTCGTCGGCGATGAGGGTCTGCTGCTCGTTGTTGGCGGCGACCTGGCGGTTCAGGCCTTCGATCTGCTGGTTGAGCTGGCCGATCTGCTGGTTCAGCACGCCGCGTCGCGACGACAGCGCGCTGCGGCGGGCGCGAAGCTGGCTGCGCTGAAGGTTGATCGCCGCCTCGGCGATGGGGCGGTCCTCCGGCGGCAGCGCCGCGAAGCCGGCGGGGACCACCAGATCTGCCGCGCCCGTCTGCTCGGCGATCAGGCGGGCCCGCTGGGCTTGCAGGGCGATCACCTCGGAGGTCAGGGCCCGCTCGGTGGCGCGCGTTTCGTCGGCGGAGATTTCGACGAGAACCTGGCCCTGCTGGACGACGTCGCCCTCGCGGACGCTGAGCGCTGAGACCACGCCCCCCTCGCGATGCTGGACGGCCTGGCGGCTGCCGGAGACGACCACATCGCCGTGGGCGAAGGCGCCGGCGTCGAGCGGGGCGCAGGCCGCCCAGCCCAGGAAAATGACGAAGAACAGGAAGGCGATGATCAGGCCGACGCGGATCTCCGGCTGCGGGTCGGCCGGGCCGGTGACCTCGTTGTCGGGCCTCAGGATCAGCTGGGTGGCGTTGGCGGCGCGGGTGACGAGATCGGTCATGCGCTGGCCTCCCCGGCGGCGGGGGCGGTCTTCTTCGGCAGCGCCTTGGCGGGGGCCTGGAGCCTGGCGACGATCTCTTCGCGGGGCCCGAAGGCGTCGAGGGTCCCGTCGCGCAGCAGCGCGAGCTTGTCGGAGATGGAGAGGACGCCGCTGCGGTGGGCGACCAGCAGGATCGCCGCGCCGCGCTGGCGGGCGTCCTTCAGCGCCTTGAGCAGGGCCGCCTCGCCCTCGGCGTCGAGGGCGGAGTTGGGCTCGTCGAGGATGAGGATGTGCGGATCGCGGTAGAGCGCCCGCGCCAGCGCGACCCGCTGCGCCTGTCCGGCCGAGAGACCGCGTCCGCCCAGGCCCAGCTGGGTGTCGTAGCCGTCCGGCAGGCGCAGGATCTGTTCGTGGACCCCGGCGGCCTTGGCGGCGGCGACGGTGAGTTCGTCGACCTCGTCGGACTCGACGCCGCGCCAATTCTCGAAGCGCGAAATGTTGTCCTTGATCGAGCCGTTGAAGAGGCCGGAGTCCTGCGGCAGGTAGCCGACGAAGCGGGCCAGCCGCTCGGCCTCCCAGTCCTTGAGATCGGCGGCGTCGATGCGCACGGCGCCGACGTCCGGGGTCAGGGCGCCGGCGGCGATCCGCGCCAGCGTCGATTTGCCCGCACCGCTCGGGCCCATCAGGCCGACGATCTCGCCCGGCTGCACCGACAGGCTGACGCCCTTGAGGATGACGTCCTGACGGCCGGGCGCGCGCACCGCGACGCGCTCCACCTCCAGCGCGCCCTTCGGGGCGGGAAGCTGGGTGCGGGGCTGCTCGGCGGGCATCTCGGCGAACAACTGCTTGAGGTGGCCGTAGGCGCCGCGGGCCGCCACGATGGTCGCCCAGGAGCCCACCAACTGCTCGATCGGCTGCAGGGCGCGGCTGAGCAGCACGGAGGCGGCGATCACGGCGCCGGCCGAAATCTGGCGCTCAATGGCCAGCCATGCGCCCAGCCCCAGCGCCAGCGACTGCAGGAACAGGCGGAAGAACTTGATCATCCCCGAGTATTGGCCGCCGGTGAACTGGGCCTGCGCCTGCATGCTGAGCGCCTGTCCGCGCTCCGAAAGCTGGCGGTTGATGAGCGCCTGGCGCATGCCGAGCGCGCGGACGATCTCGCCCTGGGTGGCGGTGGCCTCCTGCACCGAATAGGTGCGGTTGGAGACCTCCTGCGCCTTCTGCAGGCGGGCCTTGGTGGCGCGCTCGTTGAGGATGGCGAGCCCGGTCAGGATAAGGCCGCCGACGAGCACCAACGTGCCCAGCGCCGGGTGCAGCACGAAGCAGAACAGCAGGTAGACCGGCGTCCACGGCGCGTCGAACAGCGCCAGCGCCGGGGCGCCGGACAGCGTCTGGCGCACGATGTCGAAGTCGCGCATGGCCTGGAAGGCGCGTGGCTGGCCGCCTTCCAGCCTGGCCGTCATCTGCCGCGCCAGCACCTCGCCCGCGAAGCGCTGGTCCAGCGCCATGCCGGCGCGCACCAGAAGCCGCGTGCGCATGTTGTCCAGCATCGCCAGCACCGCCAGCGCCAGGAAGATGACCAGGGTGACGAAGACCAGCGTCAGCTGCCCGCCGGTCGGCAGGACGCGGTCGTAGATCTGCAGCATGTAGAGGGTCGGCGACAGGTAAAGGATGTTCACCAGCGCGCTGAACACCGCCGCGAATACGAGGTGGCGACGGATGGCCCCTATGGCGTCTCTGCGAAGTTCGTTCATGGACTGCCTGGGGCCGGCCTCTCAACGCTATGACGCCTAGCAATAAATACGCCAAGCGCCGCGTCCAGTGGACATAATGCCTAGGGTCCGCTGAGGAGCCACGCCTTGACCTTGGGCGTTGAGCGGGCATGCGAAGGCAAGGACATCGCCCGTTAGCGGCCGCTGGCCCGAGAGGCTATGGCTGGTCCGCCATGGCGAAAGCGCCGGGAACGTGGCCCGCGCGCTGGCCGACGAAGCTGGCCACGGCCGCATCGCCATCGACATCCGCGACGTCGACGTGCCGCTGAGCCCTCTCGGCGAGGAACAGGCCGAGGCGCTGGGCCGCTGGTTCGCGGCCATGCCGGCCAGCGAGCGGCCGGAGGTGGTGCTGACCTCGCCCTACATCCGCGCCTATGAGACGGCGAAGCTGATCTGCGAAGAGTCGGGGCTGGCGCCGAACGCACCGTCGTTCTGCATCGACGAACGGCTGCGGGAGAAGGAGTTCGGGGTCCTCGACCGGCTGACGACGCTGGGCATCCGCGAATTCCACCCCGATCAGGCCGAGTTCCGCCGCATCCTCGGCAAGTTCTATCACCGGCCGCCGGGCGGGGAGAGCTGGTGCGACGTGATCCTGCGCTTAAGGAGCGCGCTCGACACGCTGAGCCTGCACCATGCCGGGCGGCGCGTGCTGCTGGTCAGTCACCAGGTAGTGGTGCTGTGCCTGCGCTACCTGCTGGAGGACCTGACCGAGGCGCAGATCCTGGCGATCGACAGACAGGCGGACGTCGCAAACTGCGGCGTGACGGAATACCGCCTCGATCCCCATGCCGGGCCGCACGGCGGGCTGAAGCTGCACCGCTACAACTTCACCGCCCCGCTCGAACGCGCCCACACGCCGGTGACCACCGAGCCGGACCGGGCGGTCGCGGCGCGATGAGCGGCGCGGTCGAAGTCACGCCCGAACTGTTGCGTTCGATGCCCCTGCCGCAGGGTGGCGGGGACAAGGAAACGCGCGGACGGGTGCTGGTGGTCGGAGGCTCGGCGCAGGCGCCGGGCGCGGTTCGGCTGGCCGGAGAGGCGGCGCTGCGGGCCGGAGCGGGCAAGCTGCAGATGGGTGTACCAGAACGTTTGGCCTCCCAGCTTGGCCTGCTCGTGCCGGAGGGTCGAGTCTTCGCGCTGGCCGAAGAGAACGGTGAGATACGGCCGGAAGCGACTGAAACTATTCTGGAATTCGCCGGGAAGTGCGATGCGCTTCTGGTCGGCCCCGGCATGATCGGCAAGCGCGCCGCGGGCGAACTCACTCATCGGCTTCTGGAGGCCGCCGACAAGTCGGGCTTCGTCATCGACGCTGCGGCCATGGCGGCGTGCTGGGCCAGGCCTGAACTTGTCCGCAAGCACGGCGGCCGGGTCATCCTGACGCCGCATGCGGGGGAGATGGCGGGCCTGACCGGCGCCTCCAAGGAGGATGTGGAGGCCGATCCGCTGCGGGCCGCGCGTGAGGCCGCTCAAGCGCTGGGCGCCGTCGTCGCGGTGAAGGGCGCCGACACCTTCATTGCCGCGCCCGATGGCCGGGAATGGGTCTATCGCGGCAAGGCGGTGGGGCTGGGGACGTCGGGCTCGGGGGACGTGCTGGCGGGTGTCATCGCCGGGCTGCTCGCACGGGGGGCCGAGCCTGAACAGGCGGCGCTGTGGGGCGTCTGGGCGCACGGTGAAGCGGGTGTGCGGCTTTCGGAGAAGGTCGGGCCCCTGGGCTTCCTGGCGCGGGAGATCGCAGCTGAGATTCCGGGCGTGCTCGCGAACTCGTCTCCCTTCCCCATCGAGGGGGGAAGGGCCGGGGATGGGGGTGTGGCCTCAGCGAAGACGGAGAAGCGCTAGAGGCGCTGAGCCCACTTGCGATCTTCGCCCGAACCCAGCGGCCACACCCTCCACCCTGCCCTCCTCCCCTCGAGGGAGGAGGGTTCAATACACCACCACGCTTCTGATGCTCTCGCCGGCGTGCATGAGGTCGAAGGCCTCGTTGATGCGGTCGAGCGGCAGGACGTGGGTGATCATCGGGTCGATCTCGATCTTCCCGGTCATGTACCAGTCGACGATCGTCGGCACGTCGGTGCGGCCCCGAGCCCCGCCGAAGGCGGTGCCGCGCCAGACGCGGCCGGTGACGAGTTGGAAGGGGCGCGTGGCGATCTCGCGGCCCGCCTCGGCGACGCCGATGATGACGCTCTCACCCCAGCCGCGGTGGCAGGCTTCCAGCGCCTGACGCATGACGGTGACGTTGCCGGTGCAGTCGAAGGTGTAGTCGGCGCCGCCGCCGGTCAGTTCGACGAGGTGGGCGACGACATCGCCGTCGATCTTCGACGGGTCGACGAAGTGGGTCATGCCGAAGCGGCGACCCCACTCTTCGCGGGCCGGGTTGATGTCGACGCCGACGATCATGCCCGCGCCGACCAGCTTCAGGCCCTGGATGACGTTCAGCCCGATGCCGCCGAGGCCAAAGACGATGCAGTTGGCGCCGGCCTCGACCTTGGCGGTGTTGATCACCGCGCCGACGCCGGTCGTCACGCCGCAGCCGATGTAGCAGGCCTTGTCGAAGGGGGCGTCCTCCCGGATCTTCGCCACCGCGATCTCCGGCAACACGGTGAAGTTCGAGAAGGTCGAGCAGCCCATGTAGTGGGCGATGGCCGCGCCCTTGTAGGAAAACCGGCTCGTGCCGTCGGGCATCAGGCCCTTGCCCTGGGTGGCGCGGATGGCCGTGCAGAGGTTGGTCTTGCGCGACAGGCAGCTTTTGCACTGGCGGCATTCGGGTGTGTAGAGCGGGATGACGTGGTCGCCCGGCTTCAACGTCGTGACGCCCGGCCCCACCTCGACCACGACACCGGCGCCCTCATGGCCGAGGATCGAGGGAAAGATGCCCTCGGAGTCGAGGCCCGACAGCGTGTAGGCGTCGGTGTGGCAGATGCCGGTCGCCTTGATCTCGATCAGCACCTCGCCGGCACGCGGGCCTTCGAGGTCGACCTCGACGATCTCCAGCGGTTGGTTGGCCGCGAAGGCGACGGCGGCTCTGGTCTTCATCACGCCCTGCCCGACAGGTTCTTCCTCAGGATGGCCAGGATGATCAGGATGAACGCGGCCAGCCGCAACAGATAGATGCCGCTCTGCTCCTCGCGCGGCACGCCGAGCACGACCGGCAGCGCCTGGTTCAGCGCCATCAACCAGAAGGCGACGGCGAAGACCGCGAACAGGCTGTCCTTGGTGCGTCGCCAGAAGCTGAGAAAGAACAGGCCGGCGATGGTGTAGCCCGCCGTCAACAGGCCGCCGACGAAGGCGAAGGTCGTCGGGGTCATCGCTCGGCCTCCCAGATGAACCCGTAGAGGAGGATGCTGATCGCGGTCAGCGCGCTGAGGTGCCTCGCCCAGCGCAGGTCAACCTCCGCGAAGAGGATCATGTCGGCCACGAGAAGGAGGTTGTTGACGGCCAGGCACCCGAAGGCGAGCGCGGTCCACAGCAGCAATTTCGACCGCGACCTCCGCCAGGCCCGCGCGAGCAGCGCGGCGCAGACGAGGCTGGTGATCAGGCACAGCAGGTAGACTGCCGTAGGCCCAGTCATGGGTTGTCTCCTCTGATGCGGAAGGCGTCGGCCAGGCTCTGGAGCTTGTCGGGCGGCGAAACGATGGCGTTGATGACGGTCACCGGCCGCTCGGCATAGGCGGCGGCGAGCTGGTCGCAGAGCGTGGCCAGCACCGGCGACACGGGCGCGAAGGTGTAGCGGTCGTCCTCATCGGCGCGCACGAGGCCGGCGCGCTCGAAGGCGGCGAGGTTGTCGGTCACCAGCGTCTGATTGGCGCGAAGCTCGCTGACGAGTTCCTGCGGCGTCCAGGCGTGATCGGCCCGCCGGCGCATCAGCAGCAGCAGCTCCAGCGCCCAGACGGAGCGCAGCTGTTCGCGGATGAAACCGAAGAGATCCTGCTCGCCCGGTGGCAACGACGCCCCTCCCCCGTGTGACAGGCGCGTAAGGCTAGGCGGCAAAGCTGTGAGATCAACCCCGAAAATTTCTTCAACTTCAATGCGGAACCGGCAGCCAATATGAGCCGTTAGGCGCTCGGGTGGGGGTGCGTCGTCGGACCCTTACGGCACAGTTAGAGGCCTACAAGTGCGCCCTCCCGCCCAGGGTCCGTAACGCCATTTTTCGGGGAAATCATGCCCGCGACCGCCGTCAAGCCCGCCGCCCGTAAGTCCCCCCCTTCCCACAAGAACAGTTCCAGAGCCTCAAACGGAGATGGCGGAGGCCTCTCGGACGCGGAGCTGCTGGCGGCGCTGCGGGCGTTCCGGCGCGGCGACTTCTCGGTGCGCCTGCCGCGCGACCTGACCGGGGTGCGCGGCGAGATCGCGGAAGCCTTCAACGACGTCGTCGAGCTCAACGATCGCATGACCCGCGAGTTCGAGCGGCTGGGCGAGGTGGTCGGCAAGCAGGGCAAGATCAACCACCGCGCCAAGCTGCCGGCGGCGACCGGCTCGTGGGCCGAGGGCGTGGACGCGGTCAACACCCTGATCACCGACATGGTCCACCCGACGGCGGAAATGGCGCGCGTGATCGGCGCCGTGGCCAAGGGCGACCTGTCGCAAACCATGGACCTCGAGAACGAGGAGCAGCCACTGCGCGGTGAATTCCTGCGCATCGGCAAGGTCGTGAACACGATGGTGGGCCAGCTGGGTTCCTTCGCCTCGGAAGTGACCCGGGTGGCCCGGGAAGTGGGGACGGAAGGCAAGCTCGGCGGTCAGGCGCAGGTGCGCGGCGTCGCCGGTACGTGGAAGGACCTCACCGACAACGTGAACCTGATGGCCGCCAACCTCACCGGTCAGGTGCGGAACATCGCCGAAGTGACCACCGCCGTCGCCATGGGCGACCTCTCGCGCAAGATCACCGTGGAGGTGAAAGGGGAGGTGCTGGAGCTGAAGAACACCATCAACACCATGGTGGACCAGCTGAACGCCTTCGCCTCGGAAGTGACCCGCGTGGCGCGGGAAGTCGGTACGGAAGGCAAGCTCGGCGGTCAGGCCAACGTGCGCGGCGTCGCCGGGACGTGGAAAGACCTCACCGACAACGTGAACCTGATGGCCGCCAACCTGACCGGCCAGGTGCGGAACATCGCCGAGGTGACCACCGCCGTGGCCCGCGGCGACCTGTCCAAGAAGATCACCGTGGACGTGAAGGGCGAGATCCTGGAGCTGAAGAACAC